>NZ_JBNLYC010000002.1:0-104452 GCF_050172015.1 Bacillus sp. GMa5/1
TATTAGGATTTTGTATAGCGTATAGTAAAAGCGTAAGCGGAAAGATTGAAGTTTTATTTGTTGATGAAAAATACCGAAGAAACGGATTTGGTTTGAAATTAATGAATAGTGCAGTGGAATGGTTTAAAGTGAAAAAGATAGATGAAATTGAATTAACAGTAGTGTATGGAAATGAAGCTGTATCATTTTATGAAAAGCTGGGATTTTATCCTCGTTCAATTATTATGGCAACTAAGTCATAACGATAGTATGGGGAGAGATGAGTGGGAGTTTTTGTTTCAAAAAAATGGTTCATATTTTACTAAATTATATGTGAAGAGCACATCAAAATAAATGTGCTTTTTACTATGGAAAAATTTATAAAAGCTGTATTTGGATATCTTTAAGTGAAAATAAAGAGGGATATCGAGAATATTTTAGGATAAACTATAAAGTGAAACTTTAATCAGTGGTGAGGGCATCCCCCACTGATTATCAGCCCTCACCAATCGGGCTTTTACGAGCAGTCCGCCCCCCCTAACTTCTTTGCTTCCGCTGAATTTTGATGTGGGGTCTTACTGCCTGTTAATGCGGGATAAAGAAATAAAAAACACCAAACCAAAAGACTTACCAATATACGGTGTAGTCGTAACAGGAAAACAGAGGATTTACAAAGTTTACAAGGGTCACCGTATATTAAGGCTGCTGTAAGGGGTGTAACAGTTGAGAAATATTGATTACGAGTAATTAATGTGAATAATCAGAAAACTTATGTTATAATATGGGAAAAGGAGGTTTATATGAGGCAAATACATGGAGCAATTTATATTTACATAACAATGTTTTTCGTGGCGATATCCTATGGATTGGGGCACGTGTATTCGCATCCTATACTAACTTTTTTAAGCGGAGCATGTATGGCGTTTGCGCTTCTTGTCCACCTTTTTTCAGTTTGGATCGTGAAATTTCAATTAAATATTAGTGAAATAGAAGAAGGCACTTTCTAAGTGGCCTTCTTTTTTTAATAATATTTTGGAAGGTCTTGCAGCAATTTTTCAATTTTGCATTCGGTTTCTTCACATATAGACAGTGTGCGTAGTCGGAAAAACAAACTACGTAAGAAAGATTTTATATTTCCGTATAGGTACTCGTACGATTCAGTATGTAATGTCTGTTTTTTGACGGGTAATTGAGCTACTAATTCATGAAGGGCTAATAGGAGTACCTCTTCCTTTAGACCATTTTGTAGCATTGCGACAATCGGATAAACGAGACGTTCGTCTTCTTCATATTTGTAGTAAATAGAATGGACACAAACTTTGTTTAATAAAGTTTGTAATATTTCTTCGTAATATAAAGTTTCCAGTTTAGGACTACGAACAAGCGCCTCAAATGTATCAGAAGCGTGAGCGATACTATGTGCCCAGCCGTGGTCTTGCACATATCCGCGGAAATCATGCTCGTTGTTCATATATAACACTAATCGATCTTTTACATGTAAAAGATCAGCCTGTGATAAGAAATTATGATTTGTATCGGCATCAATAATGAGTGCAATTAATAATGTTGTAAATGCACGGGTAAATACCGCATCTTCGTCATCCGAATGAATCTTATACAATAAATATTTGTCACTGATGCTTTCTAATAATAGTTTCTGTAATTGTGTGTGTGAAAGGTAGTCCTTTTTGATGAGATGGTAAAAAGTAGAGCAAATAAGTTTGTCCCTTAAATAGCTATCGGTAACACCGATATGTTTAAGCATATTGGAAATTAAAGAATCCATGTTAATTGTATCCATTACGTAATGATTATTACGAATTTCTTCTAACTGTTGTTGTAACATATAAACCACCTATTTTAGAAAATTCTGTATTTTAATAGTATAATAAGAGGAAGAAATAGACAATAAATAAGTGCTTTTGAATGGAGGTGGGCATTATGAAGAGAGCATTATTCTTTTTCATTAGTATTTTCTTTTTAGGAAGCTGTTCCATTTCGTATGTTACTTTTTCTAGCGAGAGCAAAAGTTGGACGGGACAATATAAGGGCCATATTAAGGACGACAGTGAAGATGGAGTGTTTACGTTTCAGTATAAGGGCGGAGATGGGAATACAGAATTTAAGAATTTAGAGATTGCTATTAATGGAGCCTTTAGTACAATGACACAAACGTCAGAAGTTCATAGAGGAGCAAAGGTTGAAATGAAGTCTTCTTGTGTAAGTTGCGCGCCTATCTCTAAAGATGAACTAATAGAGATTGTGATTAAATGGGATGATAAGTATGAGGAGAAGATGGTGCTAAATTTGAAATAGCCTAGAGTAAGGGGTTAAAAATGAATAGGCATATGAAAATTGTTATGTTTTTAAGTGTATTTCTAGTCGTATTATCAGCGTGTGATACAAAACAAGTAGAGCAAGTAACGGTAAAAGAAGGGTATATTATATTAAGAAATGACACGGTGTTTTTTGCCGATGATAAAACGTTTAAAACAAAAGTAGAGTTGCAACATTATATAGAACAACAAATGAATAAAGATCATCCAGCACATATAGTCTTGAGCTTTAAGGACAAAGACGCATATAAACAGTTAAAAACAGGGGATAAAATAAAAGTATGGTTTTCTCAAATACTTGAAAGTTATCCAGCAAAAATGATTGTAGAGAAATTTGAAATAGTAGAGAAATAAAAAAGGCAGCAATCCCGCTGCCTTTTTTATTATTTTACAAATTGTAATTCTTTCGGGAATTTCGTTAAAATTTCTGATCCGTCTTTTGTGATGTAAATATCATCTTCAATACGAACGCCACCTACGTTTGGTACGTAAATACCTGGCTCGATTGTGAAGACCATACCTTCTTTTAATGGAGACTCGTTACCAGCTTTTACATCTGGATATTCGTGTACGCTAATTCCAAGTCCGTGACCAAGGCGGTGTGGGAAGAAGTCACCGTAACCTGCATCTGCAATAACAGAACGAGCAGCGTTATCGATTGCGCCAAGTGTAACACCTGGTTTACATGCTTCAACTGCTTGTAGTTGTCCAGCAAGTACAGTGTTGTAAATGCGAGTTTGCTCTTCAGAAATCTCACCGAATGCTACTGTACGTGTAATATCAGAGCAATAACCATCAATGATTACGCCTAAATCAAATAGTACGAAATCGCCGCGTTTCATTTTGTTTGCGCCAGGAATACCGTGTGGAAGAGCAGAGTTCGCACCTGCTAATACCATCGTATCAAATGACATTTTATGTATGCCTTTTGTTTTTAATTCGTGTTCAATAATTGCTAATACTTCTAGCTCGCTGCGGTTTTCTTTAATTGCATTTACACCAACTTCAACAGCATAGTCCGCCATTTTAGCTGCTTCGCGTAAAATAGAAAGTTCTTTTTCATCTTTAATTAAACGAAGTTCGCGAACTTTCTCCTCAGCTGATTTGAAAGCTGCATTTGGGAATAATTTCTTTAATTCTTCGTAGCGCTCTACGTTTAAATGTTCTTTTTCAATTGCAACTGCATTTGCATTGATGCCGCGGTCTTTAATTGCTTTTGCAATCATATCCCATGGTCTGTCAGTATCAGTAAATCCGATAATTTCATGTGCCCAGCCAGCGTTACGTGCTTGGCCTTCTTCCATTTTAGGGCAAATTAAAATAGGTTCTTTTTCTTGGAATACAAACATACCAAGAAGTCTTTCGTGTGGTTCACAGTGGAAGTTTGTCATGTAGAAGACGTTCGGTGTAGAAGTTAAGAACGCAGCTTCTACGTTTTTTTCTTTTAGCCATTGCATTAAATTTTCTAATCTAGCATTCATCGATTGGCACCCCCGAGATATTTAATTACAAATATAACTTTAACTCGGAAGAAAGCGTTATGACAAGTAAATAGATGTTAGAAAAGACAGGGGATTGAAAAATCATGTAGAATAAAAAGTGAGAATGTGAATAGGGGAGGAATGTAATAATGAAAGTATCTTATCATGGACATTCAGTTGTGAAAATTGAGGCGAATGGAAAAGTTATTTTAATTGACCCGTTTTTAACAGGTAATCCGAGAACAGATTTAAAAGCTGAAGATGTAAAAGTGGATGCAATTCTTTTATCGCATGGACACGGTGATCATGTTGGAGATACAGTAGAACTTGCGAAGAAAAATAATGCAGTTGTTGTAGCGCCATTTGAACTAGCAACATTTTTAAGTTGGCAAGGTGTAAATACACACCCGATGCATATTGGTGGTTCACATGAATTTGACTTCGGAAAAGTGAAGTTTACACAAGCATTCCACGGTTCTAGTTATATTGATGAAGAAAATAAGACGATTACATATACAGGTATGCCAGCAGGTATTTTATTTACAGCAGAAGAGAGAACTGTATACCACGCAGGAGATACTGCACTATTCTCTGATATGAAGTTAATTGGGGAATTAAATAAAGTTGATCTAGCATTTTTACCAATTGGTGATAATTTCACAATGGGACCAGAAGATGCTGTACTAGCGGCAAAATGGATTAATGCGAAAACTGTTGTACCGATGCATTACAATACGTTCCCAGTTATTGAACAAGATCCATATCAATTTGTAGAAAAGCTACAAGATTGTACAGGGAAAGTATTAGAAGCTGGAGAAAGTATTACACTATAGAAAAGAAACCCTTCATTTGAAAAGAAAAGTGAAGGGTTTTTACGTGTGTAGGACAGCTTTTAATACTTGTATTTGTTTTGGTGATTCTTTTCTTTTGGTATGTGGCTGTTCAGGTGTTTCATTCAATTCCATTGTAACTTTTTTCCCATCTACGAAAGCTAAAAATACAGCACCTACAACCTCTAAAAGTTTTTTCATCATGTGTTCGCTCCTTTGTTTTATTTCTTGTCTTAATTGTATAGGTAATCAAGTGTGCGAACTATCGAATGAGATGACAATAGCATTACATTGTTGTAATAGAATGACTGGTGGAATGTAAGAGTCATTTTGTTATAAAAAAAATAGTACAGGTATGCAAAGAGAGAGTGTAACAGTTTTGAAAATATAGTATACTGAAAGTACAACACATGAAGAATTTAGGGAAAAGAAAGTATGGTGAAACCATTTGGCTACCAAGCATAACCAAATTTTAGAACATATTAATAGCCTGCCAGTAGGCCATAAAATTTCTGTAAGACAAATTGCGAAAGATTTGAGTGTAAGTGAAGGGACCGCTTACCGTGCAATTAAAGATGCAGAAAATAAAGGGTATGTTAGTACAATTGAACGTGTCGGAACAATTCGAATTGAACAAAAGAAGAAAGAGAATATCGAAAAACTGACATATGCAGAAGTCGTTAACATTGTCGACGGTCAAGTACTTGGAGGCAGAGAAGGACTACATAAAACGTTAAATAAATTCGTAATCGGGGCAATGAAATTAGAAGCGATGATGCGCTATACAGAAGCTGGGAACTTACTTATTGTCGGTAACCGTACGAACGCACATCAATTAGCGTTAGAAACTGGAGCCGCTGTATTAATTACGGGCGGATTTGATACGGAAGATCATGTGAAGAAATTAGCAGATGAATTAAAACTGCCGATTATTTCAAGTAGTTACGATACCTTTACAGTTGCAACGTTAATTAACCGTGCGATTTACGATCAGCTTATTAAGAAAGAAATTGTACTCGTTGAAGATATTTTAACGCCAATTGAAGAAACGTTATATTTAAAGCCAAATGATACAGTGCAGCAATGGCATGCCTATAATGAAGAGACGATGCACGGAAGGTATCCGATTGTTGATGAAAGTAACAAAGTGCTAGGAATCGTGACTTCAAAAGATATGATCGGTGTAGCGAAAGAAACACCAATTGATAAAGTGATGACAAAACACCCAATTACAGTGAACGGTAAAATGTCTGTCGCAGCTGCGGCACGTATGATGGTGTGGGAAGGTATTGAGTTACTTCCTGTTGTTGATGAAGGAAATAAACTACAAGGTATTATTAGCCGTCAAGATGTACTTCAGGCACTGCAAATGATTCAACGTCAGCCACAAGTTGGAGAAACCATTGATGATATTGTAACGAATCAATTTATGACGCCGAAAGAAGCGAAGAATGAGCATCTATATCAATTTTCGGTGACGCCGCAAATGACGAACTCAATCGGAACGTTATCGTACGGTGTATTTGCAACAATTGTGACAGAAGCGACAAATCGCGTCATTCGTGCGCAAAAGAAAAGCGATTTAATTGTTGAAAACTTAACGATTTATTTCGTAAAGCCGGTTCAAATTGACAATGTTGTATCTGTTCATCCGAAAGTATTAGAAATTGGGCGTAAATTTGGTAAGGTCGATGTAGAGGTGCATCATGAAGGTAATGTTGTTGGAAAGGCATTACTTATGGTGCAGTTAATCGATAAATAAAAAGATGGAACAAATCGTTTTGATTTGTTCCATCTTTTTTTGTTGTTTTAAATTTGAAAGGCATGATTTTAGATGGGAGTTTTAGTGAAATATGTATGGAGTGGAGTGGAAAAGTAACGTAACGTAAGAAAAGACAGAATAGTAATTCAATTTGGTTGTATATTGTGTTATGATTATATTGTAAGAAAATGGATTTCTGAAAGGTGGTATGCATTATGTCGTCAGCCGTACTCTTTTTTGGTAGTATCGCACTATTTTACTTTCTTGTAATGATACCGATCCAATATTTATATTTACAAGGTTTACATGAAAAAAAGGAAAAGACAGGATTATCTCAGCGAGAGCTATATGAAAAAATGTCTTTTGGAGAAGAACAACTACATTTTCATGTACAAGGTAACCCATTTAATATACCATCTGCGTTTGTTGCATATATGATTTTGAAAGTTAAGGGACGTAAAAAAGCATCACAATATTGATGCTTTTTTATGTTGCTTCATAGACTTCGGCTTCTTTAACTGCTAATGGCAAGAAATGTTTGTATTGGCGAAACCCGTTAAATACACTTGCACTACCAAATAGAACGAATAAAACACCAACGATAATACGAGCGGTTGAAAGTTCTAAAAAGAATTGGTTTATCCCGAAAAATAAAACGAATGAACCGAGTGCCATTGCGGATTTTCCTGAGAGCCAACCTTTCTCCATTGGGCGGTTTGTACGAAAGTATTTTGTTTTGTAAAAGAGGTACAACATAAATGAGACGATAATACAGAAGACTAATACTGGCATAATGAACACTCCCATCGCTTTGTGAAAAATAATAGAAAAGAAAAAGAAATATCTAAACTTTCTAACTTTTATTATAAAGCAATTGTTCGCATGTATGAAATACTTTCCGTTATAATGGAGGATAAAGTGAAGAAGTTGATTAAAAAGGAGATTATACATATGCATGAGCAAATTTTAGGAGCAATTAAAGAGTTTGATACAATTATTATTCATCGCCACGTGCGTCCGGACCCAGATGCGTTAGGTTCACAGGGTGGTCTTGGTACAATTCTACAAGAATCGTTTCCAGAGAAAAATATTTATACGGTTGGGTACAATGAACCGTCACTAGCATACTTACGAGTAATGGATGATATTGAAGATAGTGTATACGAAAATGCGCTTGTTATTGTTTGTGATACTGCGAATCAAGAACGGGTTGACGATCAACGCTATACAAAAGGGAAGATGTTAATTAAAATTGATCATCATCCAAATGAAGATCCATATGGAGATATTACGTGGGTAGACACGACAGCGAGTTCTACAAGTGAAATGATTTATGAGTTTTATAACTATGGAAAAGATAAAGGATTAAAAATAACAAAAGAAGCAGCTCGCCTTATTTTAGCAGGAATTGTTGGAGATACAGGTCGTTTCTTATTCCCAAATACGACAGCAAAAACACTTCGTTACGTAAGTGAGCTTGTTGATATGGGTGTGAAATTCACAGATTTATACAATGAAATGTATAAGACAAAAGAAAAAATTGCTCGTTTAAACGGTTATATTTTACAAAACTTTACGATGGTAGAAGAAGGAGCAGCTTACATTAAATTAACGAAAGAAGTATTAGAAGAGTTTGATGTACTTCCTTCTGAAGCATCTGGTGTTGTTGGAGCGCTTGGCAATATTGATGGATTAAAGGCGTGGGTTCTATTTTTAGAGGAAGATGACGTAATTCGTGTTCGTCTTCGTTCAAAAGGGCCAGTTATAAACAAATTGGCAATGCAATATAACGGCGGAGGGCATCCGATGGCTTCTGGTGCCAAGGCATCTTCTTGGCAAGAAGCGGATCGTCTTTTTGCTGATTTACGTGAGATTTGTAAATAAAAGACTATATGTTAGAACGAAAAGAAGGAGCGGCGCTAAAGCCCTCCTTCTTTATTTTTCTTTCTCTATAGTAATGCTAATTTCAAGCACTGTATCAAAAGATATTGTATCGACTTTAAAACGGTATAGGCGATCGTAATGTTTGTATGTTTTATTTTCGATTACCTTTTTTAGTAGGTCTTTATTTTTTGCGATACTTTGAATGTTTTTCGTTAAAAGATGCTGGAGATCATTATGAATAGATGTAGTCATATTTTCGAGTGTAAGATTGTCTAAATCGTATTTTTCTCGATTGATAAGTTTTATTTTAATCTCTTGAATGGTTAAGAGCCGTTTATTTTCAGTGTTCAATTTTTCTTGATCTTCGAGAAGGACGTGGAGCTTTGCTTCTTGTTTTTCTATAATTTCTCTTTGTTCTGCTATTTTACTAGCTTGTTCTTGTTGAAAAACACCGTATATGTACAAAAAAATAAACCAGCTCAACACGCCTCCAACAGCAGCACCAGCTAATACTAAGTACCATCTTTTTGCTGTATTGGCACTTGGTACTCTCATACATGTTCCTGCGTTAGCCATTTAATAATAATGAGACCTGTTTGCATACCACCAGTTGCGAAAAAAATAAGGAGAATTTGTTTTACGATATCTTTCATATCTCCGCCAAAGAAACTTCTTTCAAAGCTATAAAAGGTATCGAATGTTCCGCCGATTGCTGCAACGAGTGCCCAAATTCTTAAATTTTGGGCGAATTGATTAATGTAAGTTAGAGCTGGTTTTCCGATAAGAAACGCACCAAATCCACCAATTAATGAACCGCCAAGTATAACCCCAAAGGCAATAAAATAACTAATAATAAGCAGAGAGAAAAAAGTATGTTCTCTTACATCCATCGTCATTCCCCTTTCTTCTTCATATATATGGACAAAGTATAAGAAGTATGTTTTGATTTCCGCTTTCCTCATCACCTATAATAAAAGTAGTCAAATAGGTAAAGAGAGGGTACAACAGTGAAGTTTGTGCATTTACAATGTCAAACCGTTTTTAGTTTATTAAAAAGTGCTTGTAAAATTGATGAGCTTGTAGTCAGGGCGAAAGAACTTGGTTTTTCATCGTTAGCTATTACGGATGAAAATGTTATGTATGGTGTTATTCCGTTTTATAAAGCATGTAAGAAACATGGTATACAGCCTGTTATTGGATTAACCGCTTCTATTTTTAGTGAAGAAGAAGAAAGGTCTTATCCGCTTGTATTACTTGCTGAGAATGAAATAGGCTACCAAAATTTATTAAAGATTTCTAGCAGTATTATGACAAAGTCCAAAGAAGGTATTCCTAAGAAGTGGCTTGCGCATTATGCGAAAGGATTAATTGCTATTTCGCCAGGTAAAGATGGCGAAATTGAGCAATTATTACTAGAAGACAATGAGAGTCAGGCTGAAGAAGTAGCTCGCACGTATCAAAATATGTTCGGCCATTTTTATATGAGTTTGCAGCATCATGCAATTCAAGATGAGTTGCTTTTACAAGAGAAACTACCTGAATTTATTAGTAGGGTTAATATTCCAGTCGTTGCAACAAATGATGTGCGCTATATCAATCAAAGTGACGCGCTTGTTCACGAATGTTTACTATCTGTTGAAAGTGGAACGAAAATGACTGATCCAGATAGGCCGAGGCTGAAAACAGATCAGTATTATTTAAAGTCATCGGATGAAATGGAAGCACTATTTTCCCATGCGCCGGAAGCAATCCAAAATACAATAAAAATTGCAGAGCGTTGCCAAGTAGAAATACCGTTCCATGTAAATCAACTTCCGAAGTTTCCTGTTCCGTCTAATGAAACGAGTGATATATACTTGCGTCGTGTTTGTGAAGAAGGTTTGCGGAAACGATATGGTGAACCGAAAGAAGTGCATATAAAGCGTTTGGATCATGAATTAAATGTTATTTCTCGTATGGGATTTAGTGATTATTTCCTCATCGTATGGGATTTTATGAAGTATGCACATGAAAATCATATTCTAACAGGACCAGGTCGTGGATCGGCAGCTGGTTCACTCGTTTCATACGTATTAGAAATTACAGATATTGATCCAATTGAATACGATCTATTATTTGAAAGGTTTTTAAATCCTGAACGTGTGACGCTTCCTGATATTGATATTGATTTTCCAGACGTAAGACGTGATGAGATGATTCGCTATGTGAAAGATAAATACGGTCAGCTCCGTGTTGCGCAAATTGTAACGTTTGGTACGCTTGCAGCAAAAGCGGCAATTAGAGACATTGCCCGCGTAATGGGGCTTCCGCCGCGAGATATTGATATATTTTCAAAACTTATCCCATCAAAGCTTGGTATAACGTTAAAAGATGCATATGAAGAATCACAATCACTTCGTGAGTTTATACAAGGGAATCTTTTGCATGAGCGTGTGTTTGAAATCGCAAAACGTGTAGAAGGTTTACCACGTCATACGTCTATTCATGCGGCTGGTGTTATTATGAGTCAAGAACCGCTAACAGGCAGTGTAGCAATTCAAGAAGGACATAACGATGTTTATGTTACGCAATATCCAGCCGATGCGCTAGAAGAACTTGGGTTGCTTAAGATGGACTTTTTAGGATTACGTAATTTAACGTTACTTGAAAATATTATAAAATTTATCGCGAACAAAACTGGGAAAGAAATCGATATAAGAAACTTACCTCTTCAAGATGAAAAGACATTCCAATTATTAGGGAGAGGAGATACAACAGGTGTATTCCAGCTTGAGTCAGGCGGTATGCGAAATGTACTTCGCGGGTTAAAACCGAATGAGTTTGAAGATATCGTAGCTGTTAACTCGTTATACAGACCAGGACCGATGGAACAGATACCGACTTTTATTGAATCGAAACATGGAAAAAGAAAAATCGAATATTTACATCCGGATTTAAAGCCAATTTTAGAAAGAACATACGGCGTCATTGTATACCAAGAACAAATTATGCAAATTGCATCGAAGTTAGCAGGGTTTTCGCTTGGAGAAGCAGATTTACTGCGCCGTGCAGTGAGTAAAAAAAATCGTGATATTTTAGATCAGGAACGTAAGCATTTCGTCCAGGGATGTTTGCGAAATGGATATGATGAGACGTCTGCTGAAAAAATTTATGATTTAATTGTAAGATTTGCGAATTACGGTTTTAACCGAAGTCACGCTGTAGCTTACAGTATGATCGGATATCAGCTTGCCTATTTGAAAGCGAACTATACGCTGGAATTTATGACGGCATTATTATCAAGCGCAATTGGAAATGAAGATAAAATTGTACAGTATATACGAGAAACGAAGCGGAAAGGTTTTCACGTTTTGCCGCCGTCTCTTCAGAGAAGTGGTTATAACTTCCAAATAGAAGGGAATGCGATACGTTACAGTTTACTTTCGATCCGAAATATTGGAATGGCTACAGTGACGGCATTATTAGAAGAACGAGAGAAAAAAATGTTCGAAGATTTATTTGAATTTTGTCTCCGTATGCCGTCAAAGTTCGTAACGGAGCGTAATTTAGAAGCTTTCGTCTGGTCGGGATGTTTTGATGATTTTGGTGTTTCGAGAACGAATTTATGGAAAAGTATTAAAGGGGCGTTAGAGTACGCGAATCTCGCACGTGATTTAGGAGATGCTGTTCCAAAATCAAAATATGTACAAGGAGAAGAGCTATCTTTTATTGAACAACTAAATAAAGAGAAAGAAGTACTTGGCTTTTATTTATCAAGTTATCCGACAGCGCAATATGTGAAGTTAGCAAAAGAATTAGAAATTCCATCTCTCGCTCAGGCGATGCGACACAAGAAAAAAGTACAAAGAGCTATTGTGTATATAACAAGTGTTAGAGTGATTCGTACGAAAAAGTTTCAAAAGATGGCATTTATTACATTCTGTGATCAAAATGATGAAATGGAAGCGGTCCTCTTCCCGGAAACGTATATACATTTCTCGGATAAGTTGCAAGAAGGAGCAATTGTTTTAGTTGACGGTACGATTGAGCTAAGAAATCATAAGCTGCAATGGATTGTAAATGGACTATATCCGCTAGAGGAAATGGATGTTTATGAAGAAAAGAAAGACGCATCTGTTTACGTGAAATTGCCATCTCAGTATGAGAAAAAGCTTTTAAATCGGGTTACGAAAATATTGTTCGACTATTCAGGTTTTGCGAAAGTACTAATTTATTATGAAAAGGAACATAAAATGGTACAATTATCTCGGAGTTTATCGATTCATCCAAGTGAAGAATGTTTAGGAGCACTTCGTGAAATTGTCGGGGAAGAAAATGTAGTTGTGAAAATATAATGGACAATTTCCCTACACTTCGATTATTATAGTAGTAGTGTTCGTGGTCAGACCACTTGGAGAAATTGATATCAGCAAGAATAATTTGAGGAGAGTGGATAGTTTGTCAACACTTCGTGAAGAAGCACTTCACATGCATAAAGTGCATCAAGGAAAATTAGAAACTGTATCAAAAGTAAAAGTAGAAAATGCAAAAGATTTAAGTCTTGCATATTCTCCAGGGGTTGCAGAACCTTGTAAAGAAATTTATGACGATAAAAGTAAGGTATATGAATATACGATGAAGGGAAATATGGTAGCAGTTGTGACAGATGGAACAGCTGTACTTGGTCTTGGTAACATTGGACCTGAAGCATCTCTTCCAGTAATGGAAGGTAAAGCTGTATTATTCAAGAGCTTTGCTGGTGTAGATGCATTCCCAATTGCCTTAAATACAAACGATGTAGATAAAATTGTTGAAACTGTAAAATTAATGGAGCCAACTTTTGGCGGCGTTAACTTAGAAGATATCGCAGCACCAAACTGCTTCATTATTGAAGAGCGTTTGAAAAAAGAAACAAATATTCCTATCTTCCATGATGATCAACACGGAACAGCTATTGTAACAGTAGCAGGTCTTGTAAATGCACTGAAATTAGTTGGAAAGAAAATGTCTGACATTAAAGTTGTCGCAAATGGCGCAGGTGCAGCAGGTATTGCAATTATTAAACTTTTATATCGCTATGGTGTACGCGACATTATTATGTGTGACCGTAAAGGGGCAATCTATGATGGTCGTCCTACAGGTATGAATCCGGTGAAGGATGAAGTTGCAAAATATACAAATAAGAATCGTATAGAAGGTTCTTTAGCTGATGTTGTACAAGGTGCAGACGTATTCATTGGTGTATCTGCAGAAGGTGCATTAACAGAAGAGATGGTTCGTACAATGAATGACGATGCGATTATTTTTGCAATGGCGAATCCAGTTCCAGAAATTATGCCAGAATTGGCAAAAGCAGCGGGCGCAGCTGTTGTTGGAACAGGTCGTTCTGACTTCCCGAACCAAGTAAATAATGTACTGGCGTTCCCTGGTATTTTCCGCGGTGCACTTGACGTACATGCGACACAAATTAACGAAGAAATGAAGATGGCAGCTGTACAGGCTATTGCTGAGCTTGTAGCAGAAGATGAGTTAAATGCAGACTATATCATTCCGGCACCATTTGACGCGCGTGTAGCGCCTCAAGTAGCGGCTTACGTTGCAAAAGCAGCAATGGAGACAGGAGTAGCTCGCCGTCAAGTAGATCCAAATGAGATCGCTGAAAAAACAAAACAATTAGCGCTGATTGGTAAAGAATAAGCGAGGAAATTCCATTGACATCATCAAATACAAAAGTATATCTCGAAATTGTAAAAAAAATCCGTTCCATTATGGAAGAGGATGGATTGGTGGCGGGGGATCGTTTGCCGTCTGAGCGTGAGTTAAGTTCACGCTTAAACGTAGGACGTTCCTCTGTAAGAGAAGCATTGCGTGCTTTAGAACTGGTAGGATTGATTGAAACGAGACGTGGTGAAGGGACGTTTATTCGAAACTTTTATGATAACGGTCTTGTACAATTAATTGCTCCGTTCTTATTGCAAGATGAGAAAACAATTCGTGATTTATTACAAACGAAACGATTACTCGAGAAAGATATGATTCGAATTGTATGTAATTTACCGAAAGAAACGTTTTCTAAAGTGCTAAGTAAATTACACCAAGTACTTGAAGGAAATGAAAACTCAATCCCAACGCTTCATCAAACGTTCTTTAAAACACTTATTGAACAAGTCGATAATTATTTACTATATCGCATTTGGATGATCGTAAATGATTACGTATCAACGCTTTCTTGTAAAGTTTCAAGAGATTCTATCGATATGTATAGAAAGCTTTACGCTACTTTGGAAGAAAAACAAGAAAATGATGCACTAAAAATTTACGATGAATTAGTAGAGAATATACAGTTTCACTCGTAATGTATAAAATTTGTCGAAATGACCATGACACGTTATGACAAACATTCTACCGCGTAGCGGTTAAAGTTAAACGTAAAGAGTGAGGTTATTAGACAGATTGAGAAGATAAGGCTAACATCAAACTTTGGTGTTAGCCCCATTTTCTTCTTACGCTAACCTTAGCTCTCAACGAAGGGGGTCAAATTGTGCTAAGAGATTTATTCGTGAAAAAGAAAAAGTACGCTGCAATACCTTCAGAACAAGTACGAAAAGATGTGCCAGATGGCGTTATGACAAAATGTCCGGAATGTAAAAAAATCATGTATACGAAAGAACTTCTAAAAAATTTAAAAGTATGTGTGAATTGTGGATATCATCATCCTATGAATGCATGGGAACGTCTTGATAGTATATTGGACGAAGGGTCATTCCGTGAGTATGACAAAGAAATGGTTTCATTAAATCCACTCGAGTTTCCAGGTTATGAAGAGAAACTAGAGAGCGATCGTAAGAAGACTGAATTGAACGAAGCGGTTGTAACTGGTGAAGGAACAATTGATGACATGCTTGTTGTTGTTGCAGTAATGGATTCTCGTTTTCGAATGGGGAGCATGGGCTCTGTAGTAGGAGAAAAAATCGCCCGTGCGGTTGAAAAGGCGTACGACTTACAAGTTCCATTTATTATCTTTACTGCTTCGGGTGGTGCCCGTATGCAAGAAGGTATATTAAGTTTAATGCAAATGGCAAAAACAAGCGTAGCTTTGAAAAAGCATAGTAATGCAGGAGGATTATTTATTTCTGTTATGACTCACCCAACGACGGGCGGGGTTTCAGCGAGTTTCGCTTCACTTGGTGATTATAATCTTGCAGAACCAGGTGCACTTATCGGATTTGCTGGTAGACGTGTAATTGAACAAACGGTGCGTGAGAAACTACCGGAAGATTTCCAAACGGCAGAATTCTTACTAGATCATGGTCAATTAGATGCGGTGGTGCATCGTGATGATATGAGAGAATCGCTTCGTAAGATTTTAGAAGTTCATCAAGGAGGGGAAGTGGCTGTATGGCAGAGCTAGAATTTGAAAAACCAGTTGTTGAGCTAAGAAATAAGATTCGTGAACTGAAAGACTATACGAAAAACAGCCAGATGGACTTCAGTGAGGAGATTCGTATTTTGGAAGAAAAGCTAGAAAATTTAGAGGAAGATATATACGGCAATCTAAAAGTATGGGACCGTGTTCAAATTGCTCGTCATGCAGAACGACCGACAACGCTCGATTATATTGAGCACTTATTTACTGATTTTTTCGAATGTCATGGAGATCGTCTATTTGGCGATGATGCAGCGATTGTCGGCGGCATTGCGAAATATAAAGGGATGCCTGTAACTGTAATTGGGCATCAGCGCGGAAAAGATACGAAAGAAAATATTCGCCGTAACTTTGGAATGCCTCATCCAGAAGGATATCGAAAAGCACTGCGTCTCATGAAACAAGCGGAAAAGTTTAATCGTCCTATTATTTGTTTCATCGATACGAAGGGAGCTTATCCTGGTAAAGCAGCTGAAGAACGTGGACAAAGTGAAGCTATTGCCCGCAACCTATTTGAGATGGCAGGTTTAACGGTACCAGTTATTTGTATCGTTATCGGTGAAGGCGGTAGTGGTGGTGCGCTAGGCCTTGGAGTAGGAGATTACATTCATATGCTAGAAAATTCCACTTATTCTGTTATTACACCAGAGGGTGCAGCGGCAATTCTTTGGAAAGATGCAGGAAAAGCAAAGGAAGCTGCAGAGGCAATGAAAATTACAGCAGCAGATTTGAAAGAATTAGGTGTAATTGATGAAATTATTCCAGAGACAAAAGGTGGAGCTCACCGTAATATTTTGAAACAGTCAGAAAATATAGACTTAATAATTAGAAAAACTTTTGAACAATTAAACGGAATTTCGAAAGATGAATTAATCGAAAAACGTTATGAAAAATATATGAAAATTGGGCAAGTTTCGTTTTCAAACGCTTCCATTGGGATAAAATAAGAAAAGCGTGCGTTCCTCTTCGCGAATGCACGTTTTTATTATGAAAAGACACATCTTCTCCATTGTGTTTTTATATTTTTTCGTGTTATTTTATTATAAGGCAAATAATCTTTATGAGGTGAGTACAAATGAAACGTATTGGTGTATTAACAAGTGGTGGAGATTCACCTGGTATGAATGCTGCCATTCGTGCAGTTGTTCGTAAAGCGATTTTCCATGATATTGAAGTATATGGTATTTACCATGGATACGCTGGATTAATTTCTGGTCACATTGAAAAATTAGAACTTGGTTCTGTTGGCGATATTATCCACCGCGGTGGTACGAAATTATATACAGCAAGATGTCCTGAGTTTAAAGACCCAGAAGTACGACTAAAAGGTATCGAGCAATTAAAGAAACATGGTATCGAAGGACTTGTTGTTATTGGTGGAGATGGTTCTTACCAAGGCGCTAAAAAATTAACTGAACAAGGATTCCCATGTGTTGGTGTACCAGGTACAATCGACAATGATATCCCTGGAACAGACTTCACAATTGGTTTCGATACAGCTTTAAACACTGTTATTGATGCAATTGATAAAATCCGTGATACAGCTACATCTCATGAACGTACATATGTTATCGAAGTAATGGGACGTCATGCTGGAGATATCGCATTATGGGCTGGTTTAGCTGATGGTGCAGAAACAATCTTAATTCCAGAAGAAGAGTATGACATGGATGATGTAATCGCTCGTCTAAAACGTGGTAGCGAACGTGGTAAAAAACACAGTATTATCATTGTAGCTGAAGGTGTTGGAAGTGCAATTGACATCGGTAAGCACATTGAAGAAGCAACAAACTTTGATACTCGTGTAACTGTATTAGGTCACGTACAACGTGGTGGATCACCAAGTGCACAAGACCGTGTATTAGCAAGTCGTCTTGGTGCAAGAGCAGTTGAGTTGTTAATTGCTGGTAAAGGTGGACGTTGTGTAGGTATTCAAGATAATAAACTTGTTGATCATGACATTATCGAAGCGTTAGCTCAAAAGCATACAATCGATAAAGATATGTATCAATTATCTAAAGAATTATCCATCTAATCGGCGTAATGTCAGATATTTGGGAACGGTTTCATAATTTTCGGAGGTGCAATATGCGTAAAACTAAAATTGTATGTACTATAGGTCCTGCTAGTGAAAGTATTGAAAAATTAGAGCAATTAATCGAAGCAGGTATGAACGTTGCTCGTTTAAACTTCTCTCATGGTAGCCATGAAGAGCACGGAGCTCGTATTAAAAACATTCGTGAAGCTTCAAAGAAAACTGGTAAAACAGTTGGTATCTTACTTGATACAAAAGGTCCAGAAATCCGTACTCACGACTTCGTAGACGGACAAGCTGAGCTTGTAACAGGTGCAGAGGTAGTTCTTTCTACTGAGCAAGTATTAGGTACTGCAGAGAAGTTCTCTGTATCTTATGCTGGTCTTTATGACGATGTAGACCCAGGTTCTCGTATTCTAATCGATGACGGTCTTATCGAACTAGAAGTAATCGAAAAAGCTGATGGAAACATCCGTACAAAAGTTCTTAACAGCGGAACTGTAAAAAATAAAAAAGGTGTTAACGTACCAAACGTAAGCATTAAGCTTCCTGGTATCACTGAAAAAGACGTAAAAGATATCATCTTCGGTATCGAGCAAAAAGTTGATTTCATTGCAGCTTCATTCGTACGTAAAGCGTCTGACGTATTAGAAATCCGTGAATTATTAGAAGAGCATAACGCTCAATACATCCAAATCGTACCAAAAATCGAAAACCAAGAAGGTATCGACAACATCGATTCAATCTTAGAAGTTTCTGACGGTTTAATGGTAGCTCGTGGTGATATGGGTGTAGAAATTCCACCAGAAGAAGTACCGTTAGTACAAAAACGTCTAATTAAAAAATGTAACGTGTTAGGTAAACCGGTTATTACTGCAACACAAATGTTAGATTCTATGCAACGTAACCCACGTCCAACTCGTGCGGAAGCAAGTGACGTAGCTAACGCAATCTTCGATGGTACAGATGCAATCATGCTTTCAGGTGAAACAGCTGCTGGACAATATCCGGTAGAAGCAGTAACAATGATGGCTAACATTGCGGTACGTGTTGAAAAATCATTACAATATGAAGATATGTTCAAAAAACGTATTAAAGAGTTCACTCCAACAATTACAGATGCAATTAGCCAATCTGTTGCGCATACAGCACTTGCTCTTGATGTAGCTGCAATCGTAGCTCCAACAGAAAGTGGATATACTGCGAAAATGATCTCTAAATACCGTCCAAAATCTCCAATCGTAGCTGTAACATCTGACGAGCAAGTAGGACGTCGTCTTGCACTTGTTTGGGGTGTACAAGCATTTATGGCTGAGAAGCGCGCAGCTTCAACTGACGAAATGTTAGATACAGCAATTCAAACAGGTATGGATGCGGGTCTAATTGGACTTGGAGATACTGTAGTGATTACTGCGGGTGTTCCAGTTGCTGAAACTGGTACAACAAACTTAATGAAAATCCACGTTGTTGGTGAAGAAATTGCTAAAGGACAAGGAATTGGTCGTAAAGCTGCAAAAGGTAAAGTAGTTGTAGCAAAAACAGCTGCTGAAGCTGTAGCGAACGTAAACGAAGGTGATATCCTTGTTACAACAAGCACTGATAAAGATATGATTCCTGCAATCGAAAAAGCTGCGGCTTTAGTTGTAGAAGAAGGTGGCTTAACAAGCCATGCAGCTGTTGTAGGCGTATCAATCGGTATTCCTGTTATCGTTGGTGTAAACGGCGTAACAGCAACTTTAAAAAATGGCCAAGAAGTAACAGTTGATGCAGCACGCGGAATTGTTTATAATGGACATGCGGAAGTGCTATAAGTAATACGGAGAGAAGGATCGGAGTCCTTCTCTTTTTTTTACACAAAAACGAGATAGAATTAGCTTAAAGCGCCTAGAATTGCTTTTAAAAGCTGTTTGTTATGTGTTTTAATATGAAAGAGTATCTATATTTCATATGATGTATATAGGCGTTGTGAGGACGTTAAAAGTGAGTTGTGAGAGAGGTGTAGAACTATGAAGTGGTTACTATTCTTGTTTATTTTAATACCGGCGATTGAGATTACGGTCTTAATTGGATCAAGTCATGTAATAGGTTTATGGTCTACGTTCGCTATGATTGTATTTACAGGTGTTGTAGGTGTGTATTTGGCGAAAAGACAAGGGTTTAAAGTGCTTGGAGAGATTCAATCTAAGTTGAATAGAGGGGAAATGCCAGGTGAGGCGGTACTAGATGGTATTTTTGTATTTGTAGGAGGTATTCTCTTAGTGCTTCCTGGGTATGTGACCGATGTGCTAGGGTTTATCTGCGTGATCCCTATTACGAGAGCTTTATTGAAGCCGCTTGTTATGAAGTGGATGGAATGGAAATTTAGAAAGAACTCTACTATTATTATTCAGAAATAGCACTTAGATTGTAGAAATCTAAGTGCTATTTTTTTGTATTGTAAGAGGAGAGGAACTTTCTGATTGAAGCTTTGCTTTACCTCGCTATTTGTGGGGTGAAATTTCTATCTCAAAGCTGGGCTGCTCGTAAGCGTCTGATGTGGGGCGAATGATGAGTGGGGATGAACAAAACGTTCGCTTATTATATGTGCTATATAATTTTCGTTTGAACTCTTGTGTGTACTTCGATTAAACTTGTGATTTTTTAGTGCTATTAATTTAGATGAATAAGATGGAGGGAAACGCTGCTGAATTAAAGTTTTGCTTTCTTATATAAAGGAACGATTGGTGTAAAAAATTCATATAAAAAGGCGGAGATTGTTAGTTGAAGTCTTGTTTTATGCTATTTTGTATATTTATTCATTTACATAAAAAGTAATAAATGTAAATGATAATTATAAAATAAATAGAATAAATATGTAAAAACACCACGAAATATGCGTTTTTCATGCAAAAAAACAAGAGAATTATCTTTTTTGAGTGCAATTCTCTTGTTTTATGTAATGAGTATGAAAAATAAGTACAAGGAATAATCAGTGGGAAATTCCCACTGATTACATGTAAGTTTTTTGTTGTGTATGAATTAGAAACTATTATTTTGAAGGTGAACCTTTAATATATTTCCACAAGTCATGGAAGACATTAGCTTTGTGTAATGTATTAAGTAGTACTAAGGTGACTGGGCCGATGATTAATCCTAAAAAGCCAAAAAGTTTAAAGCCGACAAATAGAGCGACGAGTGTTGCTAATGGATCGAGACCGATGTTAGATGAAAGTACTTTCGGCTCCATAATTTGTCTTTGGACAATCACGACGATGTATAAAATGAGAAGACCAATGGCGAATGCGGTATCGCCAGTGAAAAATACGTATATAACCCATGGAACGAAGACTGCGCCTGTTCCTAAGTATGGTAGTAAATCTACAACTCCTGTAATAATCGCAATAGTAATGGCGTATGGTACGCGTAATATTAAAAGCCCGATTAGTACAATGACGGTTGTCATAGATACGAGTGTAAGTTGTGCTTTCACAAAACCAAACAAAGCTTTTCTTAAGTCGACAAAAATAGTTTTTCCATAGCCATGTACACGATTCGGTAGCAATTTTCTTGCTTTCTGAGCAAGACGGTGCCAATCGTAACTAATGAAGAAAGTGGCTAATAAAATGAATACAAGAACAGTTAAAGTTGTTGGCAGTGCACTAATGAAATTCGTTAACCCGCTTATAATGGCGGTTAAAAGTTCTTTCATTTGTGTTGTTGCTTCTGTTCCTAAGTTTTGAATGTTTTGTGTAATTGTATAGCGCTGTGGTTCTCCAAGATGATTAAATTTAGAGATTAAATCATCGTAGAGAGGCATAATATGATTAAGTGCAAATTGCTGAGCGAATGTAACGATATCTGGAAACTTTACTGTAACAAGTTGTAGTAAGTATGTTGTGGCAGATATTGCTTCAGTCACAAGATATGTAACAAGTCCAACGATAGCTCCAAATACGAGAATTAAGCTAACGAGTACTGCTAGTGCGCGAGGAAATTGTAGTTTTTGATTAAGGAAATTGACGACAGGATTAATCAAATAAGCAAATGCAAAAGCGATAATAAAAGGATAGATAAGCCCTGACATGTATAGTAATACATAGAACCCAGCTACCGTTGCTACAATGACAAATATGAGTCTCAATATCATATATAGTAAGTTTCGGTTCAAAGATGTATACCTCCCATTCCAATTTGGATTATCCTAATTCGTTCAACTTATAACGAGTGTGCTCCACTGATTAAAGTTTCACTTTATGTTATAGTGGAATGATGGATTTTTCCTGCTTTTTCAGTATGTGAGTGACTGTGAAAGCTTGGTGTTGATGCTTCTACTATATGGTAAAAACTTCATTTTCTCTTCTTTTTATTTTACCTGTTTCTAATTAGAAAAGAAAGAAGAGACGCCCGTTTTTTAAAATGTATACATGCTTAAATTTTGATGGTGAAAGTCTCAGTTTGTCATTTTAAAATACATAAAAAATGAAGTGATTCATGTTGAATAGGCATCGATATAGCATGTATAACGATAGGTTTAAAGGTATTTTTGTTTGGAAATGAGTTCATTATTTTCAGAAAGGAAGTGCAAACATGATTAGTCAGTCAACGTTATTTTTATTCATACTACTTATTATAGGACTTATTGCTAAAAACCAATCGCTTACTGTAGCTATTGGTGTGTTATTTTTATTGAAGTTTACGTTTTTAGGAGATAAGGTCTTTCCTTATTTACAAACGAAAGGAATTAACCTAGGTGTAACGGTCATTACAATAGCGGTGCTCGTACCGATTGCGACAGGGGAAATAGGTTTTAAACAACTTGGAGAAGCGGCGAAATCTTATTATGCGTGGATTGCTTTAGCTTCAGGTGTAGCGGTCGCTTTGTTAGCGAAAGGCGGCGTACAATTGTTGACGACGGATCCTCACATTACAACTGCGCTTGTTTTTGGGACAATTATAGCGGTTGCGCTATTTAATGGGGTTGCTGTTGGTCCGTTAATTGGGGCTGGAATTGCCTATGCGGTTATGAGTATTATACAGATGTTTAAATAAGGAATTTTATAGTAATATAAAATTTTTGAATTCTTTCTGTTCACAAAAGTCAGATAATTGTTTATAATAGGATTAGAAACTTTGAAAAGTTACATAACAGCAGAGACTTTACACCAGATAAAATAAAAACAACATAAAACAATTTTATAATGATATTGTTTTATGTTGTTTTTATCATAAAACTCTTCGGAATGTATTTTCCTCACTAACTTGTTGTTTTGAGCGTGAGGATTCGGGGAGACATTCACGCTCATGCTTTCCATGTAAACAATGGACAATAAGAGGGGAACATCGCAACAAATTTGCATGATCGTGCATTTTGCTTGCCTAAAGAGTGAACGGGCGTTCATAATTCATAAGGGGAGCAAATAGATATAAGGAGCAAGGTTGGGAGAATTTTCAGGAAAAGGAGAGAATTTCATGACTGTTATTCGAGGTTTAGAAGGGGTAGTAGCAACAACATCATCTGTGAGCTCTATTATTGATGATACATTAACTTATGTTGGGTATAATATTGATGATTTAGCTGAGAATGCTACGTTTGAAGAAGTAGTGTACTTATTATGGCACCGCAAGCTTCCTAATGAAAAAGAACTAGCGGAATTTAATGAAATTGTATCTGAATACTATAAAGTTCCAGGTGAGATTTTAACATATTTGAAACAAGTAGATTTAAAAATTGCACATCCGATGTCTGTTTTACGAACTGCAATTTCCATGCTATCATTATACGATGAGAGCGCTGAAATTATGGATGAAAAGTCCAATTATTTGAAAGCGGTTAAATTACAGGCGCAAGTCGGAACTTTAGTTGCTGCTTACGCGAGAATCCGTAAAGGTTTAGATATTGTTGAGCCAAGAAAGGATTTATCATTAGCTGCAAACTTCTTGTACATGTTAAATGATCGCGAGCCAAATGAAGTTGAAATTGAAGCTTTTGATAAGGCGCTTGTACTTCATGCAGATCATGAGTTAAACGCTTCTACATTTACTGCACGTGTTTGCGTAGCTACACTTTCAGATGTATATTCTGGTATTACAGCAGCAATCGGTGCATTAAAAGGTCCTCTTCACGGTGGGGCAAATGAAAATGTAATGAAGATGTTAACTGAGATTGGTGAAGAAGAAAATGTAGAGTCATATATTCATAATGCTCTTCAAAATAAAGTGAAAATCATGGGCTTTGGCCACCGTGTGTATGAGCAGGGTGATCCACGTGCAAAACACTTACGTGAAATGTCTAAGAGATTATGCGTGCTTTTAGGGGAAGAGAAATGGTATAATATGTCTATCAAAATTGAAGACATTGTAACAAAAGAAAAAGGTCTTCCACCAAATGTTGATTTCTATTCAGCTTCTGTATACCATTGTTTAGGAATTGACCATGACTTATTTACACCTATTTTTGCAATTAGCCGTATGTCAGGCTGGTTAGCTCATATTCTAGAACAATATGAAAACAACCGTTTAATTCGTCCGCGTGCTGATTATAATGGACCAACGCATCAAGTGTATGTTCCAATTGCACAACGATAAGCGAATAACACTATTTTGATAGTGAAAATACGCTTTCAAAAGTCTGATTTTTTCGGAAAGATGTAATGATTAGAATATTTTAATTTGACTAACGGTTTGAACTGAGGGGTTATTCCCTCAGTTTCATACATATGAAATTTCAAACATGGGGGTTATCACATTGACGACAGGTGAAAAAATTACTGTAACTAATGGTGTTATGAATGTACCAAACAATCCGATTATTCCATTTATCGAGGGAGATGGAATTGGTCCTGATATTTGGGCAGCTGCATCTCGCGTACTAGAAGCAGCAGTTGAAAAAGCTTATGATGGTGAGAAGAAAATCGTTTGGAAAGAAGTGCTTGCAGGGGAAAAAGCATTCAACCAAACAGGCGAGTGGTTACCAGAAGAAACTTTAAACTTAATTCGTGAATATTTAATCGCGATTAAAGGTCCACTTACAACTCCAGTTGGCGGTGGTATTCGTTCTTTAAACGTAGCACTTCGTCAAGAATTAGATTTATATGTATGTCTACGTCCAGTTCGTTATTTTGAAGGTGTTCCTTCACCTGTAAAACGTCCGGAAGATACTGATATGGTTATTTTCCGTGAAAATACAGAAGACATTTATGCTGGAATTGAATATGCACAAGGATCTCCAGAAGCAGAAAAAGTTCTTGCTTTCTTAAAAGAAGCAATGGGTGTTAATAAAATCCGCTTCCCAGAAACATCTGGTATTGGTATTAAGCCGATTTCAGAAGAAGGGACAAAGCGTCTTGTTCGTGCTGCAATTCAATATGCAATTAACGAAAAACGCTCTTCTGTTACATTAGTTCATAAAGGAAACATTATGAAATTTACAGAAGGTGCATTCAAAAACTGGGGTTACGAAGTAGCGGAACAAGAATTCGGCGACAAAGTATTTACTTGGGCTGAATACGATCGTATCGTTGAAAAAGATGGTAAAGATGCAGCGAATAAAGCGATGGCAGACGCTGAAGTGGCTGGAAAAATCATCGTAAAAGATTCTATTGCAGACATCTTCTTACAACAAATTTTAACTCGTCCACGTGAGTTCGATGTTGTTGCAACAATGAACTTAAATGGTGACTATATCTCTGATGCACTTGCTGCACAAGTAGGTGGAATTGGTATTGCACCTGGTGCAAACATTAACTATGTGACTGGACATGCTATCTTTGAAGCTACACACGGTACAGCTCCAAAATATGCAGGTTTAGATAAAGTAAACCCATCTTCTGTTCTTCTTTCAGGTGTATTATTATTAGAACACTTAGGATGGAACGAAGCTGCGAAATTAGTAACTGCTTCTGTTGAGAAAACAATTGCTTCAAAAGTAGTAACTTATGATTTCGCACGCTTAATGGAAGGTGCAACAGAAGTGAAATGTTCTGAGTTCGCTAATGAACTTATTAAAAACATGGATGTAGCGATAATCAAAAACGCATAATTAAAGCGGGGGGGTAAATTATGACAATCAAACGCAAGAAGGTTTCAGTCATCGGTGCAGGATTTACAGGAGCAACAACGGCATTCTTATTAGCACAAAAAGAACTGGCAGATGTTGTATTAGTGGACATTCCACAACTGGAAAATCCAACAAAAGGGAAAGCGTTAGATATGTTAGAAGCGAGCCCAGTACAAGGTTTTGATGCTAACATTATTGGAACATCTGATTACGCAGATACTGCTGATTCTGACGTTGTCGTTATTACAGCAGGTATTGCACGTAAGCCTGGTATGAGCCGTGATGACTTAGTAGCAACAAACTCTAAAATTATGAAAAGTATTACGCGCGACATTGCAAAACATTCACCAAATGCAATTATTGTTGTGTTAACAAATCCAGTTGATGCAATGACATATTCTGTATTTAAAGAAGCAGGATTCCCGAAAGAGCGTGTTATCGGTCAATCGGGTGTATTAGATACAGCTCGTTTCCGTACATTCATCGCACAAGAATTAAATCTTTCTGTAAAAGATATTACAGGATTTGTTCTTGGTGGACACGGTGACGACATGGTACCTCTTGTGCGTTATTCATATGCAGGCGGTATTCCGTTAGAAACGTTAATTCCGAAAGAGCGTTTAGAAGCAATCGTAGAACGTACACGTAAAGGTGGCGGTGAGATTGTAGGCTTATTAGGAAACGGTAGTGCATATTACGCACCAGCAGCTTCTTTAGTTGAAATGACAGAAGCAATCTTAAAAGATCAACGCCGTGTATTACCGGCTATTGCGTACCTTGAAGGTGAGTATGGTTATAGTGACCTTTACTTAGGGGTACCAGTAATTCTAGGTGGTAACGGAATTGAAAAAATTATTGAATTAGAACTTCTTGCAGATGAAAAAGAAGCGTTAAATCGCTCTGTAGAATCTGTACGTAACGTAATGAAAGTTCTTGTTTAATAATTGAATAGTAGTGAAAAAGATTCGGGATTCCGAATCTTTTTCTACTATTTACCGAATTGTTTTTTTGAAATAATATGAAAACGCTATCATTTGTAATATCCTATAATGAAACTGTAGATTTATACTATACATTGCCCTCATCATAGTAAATTTCGGATAAGGTATCGCTTTTAGTAGGATAATAAGGTGAAAAAATCGGAGGGGGTTGTAACATGTTAAAGAAAAAAGTTCAAATTGGTCGTAAAATGGATGAAATTACAGTAGGAGAGAAATTATCTATCACTGAAAAAATTGAGGATAAAGATTTGTTATTGTACTTAGGGTTAACGAATGATGCCAATCCATTATATATTCAGCATGATTACGCATCCCAAACTCCGTATGAAAAGCCGATTGTACCAAGCATTATGCTAACGGGAATGATTACAACGGCGGTTACGAAATATTTACCGGGTCCAGGAAGTCATATTACGAGAAAGGACCTTACATTCGTGAAACATGTTCACCATTATGAAACGTTACAAATCCACTTTGAAGTTGTGGCTGTTTCTGAGGAGGAACATACAATTGATATGCTTGTATCTGCTCATGATGAAAAAGGAGAAACTGTTGTAAAGGGTTCATTAACAGTAACGCCACCTTATAAATCTGTTTCCATTATGGAAAAAGCATTAGATAACTTTTAAAAGATGAAACTAAAAATAGCGCTAGCATACCTTTAATAAGGATGCTAGCGCTATTTTTAGTTGAAAAACCCTTCTTTGAACCCTTCAGCAAATTCTGAGCAACCCGTTTTAATCGTATCCCAGCTAGGAGCGTTAAAAGCAAGGATACATGTGACTGCTAAAGATAGAATGGATAGTATTAGTCGCATAATAGACCTCCGAATATTATTAATTTATATATTAAGATTAATAATATTATTATCGGTAATTGAAGTCAATTAAAGGAGTGGTTTTTTAGGTGAGGTGGAAAAGAGAAGAGTGATCTTTGAAACGGTAAGAGAAGCTGAAGTGTGGGCAGACGGGTTTGTGAATGAAATGTACGGGAGAGTATTTGATGGATATGAAACACCAGATTATAAAATAGCGTATGCTTTATCTTTTCTCTTAGCGCAAAATCGAGAACTCAATATTCATACGGAAGTAGAATTTAATAACGATATGGAAGTATATAAAGTATGGATAACAAAACATAATTGAGGCGAACGTAATTGTTTTTAGGAATAACAATAGCACAATCCGAATCCATGAATAGACAATTATATTGAGAGGGACCTTGTTTTCTAGTATGATGAGAATAACGGGGAAAATACTAGGATGAAGAAGGTTTCAAGTCTATAACTTGGAGGAAAAGAATGAACAATCGTATTTTAGTAGTTGATGATGAGGAATTTATCTTAACTTTAATCGAATTTAATTTACAACAAGCTGGGTTTGAAGTTATAACAGCGATGGATGGAGAAATGGCGCTTCAAAAAGCGACAACAGAACGCCCAGATTTAATTATATTAGATTTAATGCTTCCGAAAATGGATGGTATGGAAGTGTGTAAAGAATTACGATTGCAGCGCGTTATGACGCCGATTTTAATGTTAACGGCAAAAGATGATGAGTTTGATAAGGTGCTAGGCCTTGAACTTGGGGCAGATGATTATATGACAAAGCCATTTAGTCCAAGAGAAGTAGTTGCTCGTGTGAAGGCGATTTTGCGCCGTACGAAATTACAACAAGAAGAACAAGTTGCAGAAGCGCCAGATGAAGATAGCATCACAATTGCAGAACTTAAAATTTTACCGGAGTTTTATGAGGCTTATTTCCAAGGAAGAAAGCTTGAATTAACACCAAAAGAATTTGAACTACTTGTGTATCTTGCGAAAAATAAAAGTCGCGTGTTGACACGTGATCAATTATTAAGTGCTGTATGGAATTATGATTTTGCTGGTGATACACGAATTGTTGATGTTCATATTAGCCATTTGCGCGATAAAATTGAACAAAATACGAAAAAACCGACGTACATTAAAACGATACGTGGTTTAGGATATAAATTAGAGGAGCCAAAAGGGAATGAATAAATTTCGTTCCAGGCTTCTTTTTACATTTGTTTCTCTTATTGTATTTATTTTAGTTGGACTAGGTTTATTACTAGAAACTGTGTTTGAAAACTACTATATAGATCATGCTAAAGAGAGAATGGTAAAAGAGACGGAGTATGTTGCGACGTTAGCAGAAGAGCAAGGTTTTGATAATGTCTTAAAAAATCCATACGTATTTGAAAAGTTAGAAGAAAAAATACCAGCTTCTATCGTATTTTTGGATGAAAAAAAGAAAGTTCAATATAGAAAAGGACAAGAATTGGCATTTAGTCCAGAGACGATTAAAGAACTTTCTTCGGAAGTGGCAAAACAACGAAGTAAAGTAATTACGAAAGAAACGGATCGAAAGAATGAATTTTATCATGCGGTGTTCGTTCAAGATGTAGAAGGAAAACAAGGATACATTTTGGTGAAAAGT
This sequence comes from Bacillus sp. GMa5/1, assembly GCF_050172015.1. Taxonomy (NCBI): domain Bacteria; kingdom Bacillati; phylum Bacillota; class Bacilli; order Caryophanales; family Bacillaceae; genus Bacillus; species Bacillus sp. GMa5/1. The sequence goes on from NZ_JBNLYC010000002.1 coordinate 29,208, forward strand.
ATAATTGATCCTTTAAGAGACGTACATCAAAAAACGTGGGGATTATTAATTATCGGATTTGTCATTGCTTGTCTCGTAGTTGTATTTTTAGGTATGAAAATTACAGGGCAATATATTAGGCCGATTGAATCGGTTACGAAAGTTGCAATTGAATTGGCAAAGGGTAATTATAAAGCACGTGCATACGAAAGTCATTCGGATGAAACAGGAATGCTGAGTAAAGCGATTAATATTTTAGCACGAAATTTACAAGAGATGACACTTGAACAAGAAATGCAGCAAGATCGTCTGCATACGTTAATTGAAAATATGGGAAGCGGAATGATTTTAATTGATAGCCGAGGATATATAAACCTTGTAAACCGCTCTTATAAGGAAACTTTCCACGTAACAGATGAAGAATATTTAGATCGCTTATATTATGAATCGTTTCATCATACAGAAATTATTGAGCTTGTAGAAGAAATCTTTATGACAGAAGTGAAAGTGCGTAAACAAATGTTATTACCACTTGGAATTGAACGGAAGCATTTCGAAGTATATGGAGCGCCTATTATCGGGACAAACCATGAATGGAAAGGGATTGTTCTCGTATTCCATGACATAACAGAGTTAAAGAAATTAGAACAAATGAGAAAAGACTTTTTAGCGAATGTTTCTCATGAATTAAAGACACCGATTACTTCTATTAAAGGTTTTTCAGAAACACTCTTAGACGGAGCGATGGATAATAAAAAATTCTGCGAACATTTCTTGCACATTATTTTAAAAGAAAGTGAGCGCATGCAAGGATTAATTGAAGATTTATTAGATTTGTCGAAGATCGAACAACAAGGATTTAAATTAAATATGGGAACCGTTGACATGAAGGGGCTGCTTGAAGATATTCATATGGTGCTTGATAATAAAGCAGGAGAAAAAGAAATCTCTTTACAAGTGAATGTATTAAAACGTGCCTCTGTTATTGGAGATCCAAGTCGTTTGAAACAAATCTTTATTAATTTAATTAATAACGCAATCGTATATACACCGGCTGGAGGCGTTGTTTCAGTAGAGTTAGCGGAAGATAAATATAATGCTTATATAAAAGTATCGGATACTGGAATTGGTATTAGTAAAGAGGAAATTCCGCGTATTTTTGAACGTTTCTACCGGGTGGATAAAGCAAGAAGTAGAAATACTGGTGGTACCGGCCTTGGATTGTCGATCGTAAAGCATTTAGTTGAGGCGCATCAAGGTACGATTACAGTAGATAGTGAAGTTGGAGAAGGAACAACGTTTACAGTTGTTTTACCGAAATCAGCAACTGAAAAATAGGATGAAGGATGTTTACAATATATTAACAATGGCTTAATTAAATATTAATAAAGCTCTGTTAATATAATACATGAAAACCCCTTCATCCAAGGAGTAATTTTGGACGAGAATAGTTAAGCTGTTCTCGTCACTTCCCTTTATGCCAATATAAGTCTGTTTATATATGAAAGAAAATAGCCGTTATTTTTCTTCTCTCTATTAGTCATGTTAATATAGAGAGAGGAAAGGAACGGTTTTTTTCTGTGAAAAAAATCATTTCAAATTTGTATGGGGAGGTTTCGATTTTGGAAAAAAAGGTCGTATTAGTAGATGGTAATAATATCGCGTATCGTGCATTCTTTGCACTACCGCTTTTAAATAACGACAAAGGTATACATACGAACGCAATTTACGGTTTTACAATGATGTTAATGAGAATATTAGAGGAAGAAAAGCCAACTCATATGTTAGTGGCGTTTGATGCAGGCAAAACAACGTTCCGTCATAAAACGTATAGTGAGTATAAAGGAGGGCGTCAAAAGACTCCACCTGAATTATCAGAGCAGTTCCCGTTTATTCGTGAGATGCTGGATGCGTTCAATGTACCGCGTTATGAATTAGAAAATTATGAAGCGGATGACATCATGGGAACGTTAGCGAAAGAAGCGAGTGAGCAAGGGGCAAGTGTAAAAGTTATTTCAGGAGATAAAGATTTACTTCAACTTGTTTCTGATAACACGCTTGTATGTATTCCGCGAAAAGGGATTACAGAAGTGGATGAATATACGAAAGAAGCTTTATTTGAAAAATACAGCTTATCACCAAAGCAAATTATCGATATGAAAGGTTTAATGGGAGACCAGTCAGATAATATACCGGGTGTACCAGGAGTTGGTGAAAAAACGGCAATTAAATTGTTAACACAGTTTGGAACGGTTGAAGCGGTGTATGAAAATATAGATCAAGTAAGTGGGAAGAAATTAAAAGAAAAACTGGAAGAAAATAAAGAACAAGCTCTTATGAGTAAGGATCTTGCAACTATTATTACAGATGCGCCGATTACAGTTCATGTGGATGATATGGCGTATAAAGGATATGAAGCAAGTGATGTCATTCCAATGTTCGAGAGTTTAGGATTTACATCCCTTTTAAATAAATTAGGCGTTACGCCAGAAGAAACTGCTCCAGCTGAATTAGATGATATTACATTTGATATTGTGGAAGAAGTTACAGAAGAAATGCTTCAGCAAGATAGTGCGCTTATCGTTGAAGTACAAGAAGATAACTATCATAAAGCAGACATTCAAGGTTTCGGTATTCAAAATGAAAATGGATGTTACTTTATTCAGACAGACATTGCTCTTAAGTCAGATGCTTTTAAAGAGTGGCTTGCAGATGGAGAAATGAGAAAGCATACATTTGATGCGAAGCGTGCAATCGTTGCACTGAAATGGAATGGGATAGATATGCAAGGGATTGACTTTGATCTATTAATCGCTGCTTATTTACTTGATCCAGCTGATACGGATAAAGACTTCCGTACTGTAGCGAAAATGAAAGAAACGCATGCTGTGAAATCTGATGAAGAAGTTTACGGAAAAGGTGCGAAGCGTGCTGTTCCAAAGTTAGAGGTAGTAGCGGAGCATGTGGCTCGTAAAGTGCATGTATTATATGATGTAAAGCAAACATTCGTTGAAGAGTTAAAGAAGAATGAGCAATATGAACTGTTTACAGAGTTAGAATTGCCGCTTGCACGTGTATTAGCTGATATGGAAGTAAAGGGTGTAAAAGTTGATACAGAGCGTCTTCGTAATATGGGAGAAGAACTTGCGGGTAGATTAAAGGAAATGGAACAGGAAATTTATAAGCTTGCGGGAACAGAATTTAATATTAATTCACCGAAGCAGCTTGGTGTTATTCTGTTTGAGAACTTAAACTTGCCGGTTATTAAAAAGACGAAAACAGGTTATTCTACGTCAGCTGATGTACTAGATAAGCTTATGAATCACCATGAAATTATTCCAAATATTTTACATTATCGTCAATTAGGGAAACTAAATTCAACTTACATTGAAGGTTTATTGAAAGTTGTACATGAAGATTCATCTAAAATTCATACTCGCTTTAATCAAGTGTTAACGCAAACAGGTCGATTAAGTTCAACGGATCCGAACTTGCAAAATATCCCGATTCGATTAGAAGAAGGAAGAAAGATTCGTCAGGCATTTGTTCCGTCAGAAGAAGGATGGATTATGTATGCGGCTGATTACTCACAAATCGAACTGCGTGTATTAGCTCATATTGCAAATGATAAAGGGCTAGTTGAAGCATTCCAACATGATATGGATATTCATACGAAAACAGCTATGGATGTATTTGGCGTTAAAAAAGATGAAGTAACTTCAAATATGAGACGACAAGCGAAAGCTGTTAACTTCGGAATTGTATATGGTATTAGTGATTATGGTCTTTCACAAAACTTAGGAATTACAAGAAAAGCAGCAGCGGAATTTATTGAAAAGTATTTAGAAAGTTTCCCTGGTGTACAAGAATACATGGAGGACATCGTAAAAGATGCGAAACAAAAAGGATATGTGGCTACATTATTAAATCGTCGCCGTTATATTCCAGAAATTACGAGTCGTAATTTCAATTTACGTAGCTTCGCTGAGCGTACAGCGATGAATACACCAATTCAAGGTACTGCCGCAGATATTATTAAAAAAGCGATGATTATTATGGCGGATCGTTTAGAAGAAGAAGGATTACAAGCACGTCTTCTTCTGCAAGTACACGATGAATTGATATTTGAAGCGCCAAAAGAAGAAATTGAAAAATTAGAGAAGCTTGTACCTGAAGTAATGGAGCATGCAATTGAACTTGCAGTTCCGCTGAAAGTTGATTATTCTTACGGTCCAACTTGGTACGACGCAAAATAAGGAAGTGATGAAATGCCTGAATTACCAGAGGTTGAAAACGTCAGACGGACACTTGAAAATCTTGTAACAGGAAAAACGATTGAAGATGTTATTGTTACTTATCCAAAAATAGTGAAACGACCGGATGATGCAGAAATCTTTAAAGAAATGCTAAAAGGCGAGAAGATTGAAAATATAAAGCGAAGAGGAAAGTTTTTGCTTTTATATGTAACGAATTATGTTATTGTTTCACATTTGCGTATGGAAGGTAAGTTTTTACTACATCAAGAGGATGAGCCGATTGATAAACATACGCACGTCCGTTTCTTATTTACAGATGGAACGGAATTACATTATAAAGATGTGAGAAAGTTTGGTACGATGCATCTCTTTAAGAAAGGTGAAGAAATGAACCAAATGCCTCTTGCGGACTTAGGTCCGGAGCCATTTGATGCTGAAATGACACCGCAGTATTTACAAGAAAGATTACAAAAGACAAATCGTAAAATAAAAGTTGTGCTACTGGATCAGCGTCTTTTAGTAGGGCTTGGAAATATATATGTAGATGAAGTTTTATTCCGTTCTCAAATTCATCCGGAACGAGAAGCTTCGTCTTTAACAGTAGAAGAAATTGAGCGAATTTATGAGGCTACCGTTACAACGCTAGGCGAAGCAGTAAAGCGTGGCGGAAGTACAATTCGGACGTATATCAACTCACAAGGGCAAATTGGTTCTTTCCAAGAACTCCTAAATGTATATGGGAAAAAAGGAGAGCCGTGCGTAACTTGTGGCACGATATTAGAAAAAACAGTTGTTGGCGGGCGAGGAACGCATTACTGCCCAATTTGTCAGCCTAGAATATAGAAAAGAGATAACATCGGATAGGCATTTGTCATATACATACAGCAGAGCTATGTATAAGGGAGGAGCTTACCGATGTACCTTTATTTATCTCTTATTTTATTAGCTTTTACATTAAGCTTGGATAGCTGTAGTGTAGGGCTAACATATGGTTTAAGAAGCGTAAGAATTCCACTAAGATCAATTATAATTATCGGAATGTGTTCAGCGGCTGTTATGCTTGTTTCAATGGGAATTGGACATATGATCGCGAAAGTATTTTCACCTGTTATCGCAACGCGTATCGGTGGGCTTGTTCTTATTGGAATAGGGATTTGGGTATTATATCAATTTTTTCGAAGTGAGAAAAAAGAAGAACCGAAGCAAGAGGAGAAGGTCTGGAAATTAGAGATTGCCTCACTAGGGCTAGTGATTCAAATTTTACGGAAACCGACTGTAGCAGATTTTGATAAATCAGGCACCATTTCTGCAGGAGAAGCATTGCTTCTTGGTATCGCTCTTTCTGTAGACTCATTTGGTGCCGGAATTGGTGCATCTTTATTAGGGTATGCACCCGCTATGATGGCGATATTAGTTGCAATTATGAGTTCTTTGTTTTTATTTATTGGAATGAAACTTGGAACGGTTTTATCGAATATGAAGTGGTTACAAAAATTTACATTCCTGCCTGGAGTATTACTCATTATTATTGGAATTTGGAAAATGTAAGTATGGGCGTGGAACATTAGTTTCGCGCCTTTTATTATGAGGAGGATTATGATGACAGTAGTAATTGGATTAACAGGAGGCATTGCAAGTGGAAAAAGTACAGTGTCTCAAATGTTTCGTGAACTGAGCATACCAGTTATTGATGCAGATATTATTGCACGAGAAGTTGTAGAGCGAGGAAAACCAGCATATAACAAAATAGTAGAAGTATTTGGAACGGAAGTGTTACAAGAAGATGGAGAACTAGATCGTCCAAAACTAGGAAGTGTCGTTTTCTATAATGAAGAAAAACGATTGCAGTTAAATAAAATTGTTCATCCTGCAGTGCGTGAGGAAATGAATAGGCAAAAGGAAATGTACATAAAAGAAGGTATGCAAGCGGTTGTGTTAGATATTCCTCTCTTATTTGAAAGCAAATTAACAAGTCTCGTTGACCGCATTTTAGTTGTAGCGGTTAAGCCGCATACGCAATTAGAACGTTTAATGAAACGAAATAACTTTTCAGAAGAAGAAGCAACAGCTCGTATTCAATCTCAAATGCCGTTAGAAGAAAAAGTGAAAAATGCAGATGAAGTGATAAATAATGATGGCACAATTATGGGAACGAAAACACAATTGCAGGTAATTTTAAAGAAGTGGAACATTATTGACTAAAAAATTGTGAAATTAATGAAAATGCTTAGTGACATATCCCCTTTTTGTGTTATACTATTATTGGGATTGGAGATAAATAGTATAACGCATTCAAGGGGGATAACATATTATGACTCGTGTGGCAATTAATGGATTTGGACGTATTGGGAGAATGGTATTTCGTCAAGCAATAAAAGAAAGCGCATTCGAAATTGTAGCAATCAATGCAAGCTATCCATCTGAAACGTTAGCACACTTAATTAAATATGATACAGTTCATGGCAAGTTTGACGGAACAGTAGAAGCATTTGAAGATCACTTATTAGTTGATGGAAAAATGATTCGCCTTTTAAACAACCGCGATCCAAAGGAATTGCCTTGGACAGATTTAGGTGTTGAAGTTGTAATTGAAGCAACTGGTAAATTTAATTCAAAAGAAAAAGCAATTCTTCACGTTGAAGCTGGAGCGAAAAAAGTAATTTTAACAGCGCCTGGTAAAAATGAAGATGTAACAATTGTAGTTGGTGTGAACGAAGACCAATTAGATATTACAAAACATACTGTTATTTCAAATGCATCTTGTACAACAAACTGTTTAGCGCCTGTTGTGAAGGTGTTAGATGAGCAGTTTGGAATTGAAAACGGTTTAATGACGACAGTTCACGCCTATACAAATGACCAAAAAAATATTGATAACCCACATAAAGATTTAAGAAGAGCACGTGCTTGCGGACAATCAATCATTCCGACAACGACAGGTGCTGCGAAAGCGCTAGCAAAAGTTCTTCCACATTTAAACGGAAAACTTCATGGTATGGCACTTCGTGTACCAACACCAAACGTGTCTCTTGTTGATTTAGTAGTAGATGTAAAACGCGATGTGACAGTTGAAGCCATTAACGATGCATTCAAAACTGTTGCAAACGGTGCGTTAAAAGGTATTGTAGAATTCAGCGAAGAGCCTTTAGTATCTATCGACTTTAATACAAATACACACTCAGCTATTATTGATGGTTTATCTACAATGGTAATGGGTGATCGTAAAGTGAAAGTACTTGCTTGGTATGATAACGAGTGGGGCTACTCTCGTCGTGTTGTAGATCTTGTAACGTTAGTTGTTGAAGAGTTAGCGAAACAAGAAAATGTGCAACACATTTAAGTGAATAAGGGAGGAGAGGGCAAGGCAACATTTGCCCTCTTTTTTTAATTTTTTCTGAAAAGGAAAAAAATTATATAAGTATATTTAAAAAAGTGGACATACCACGAAGCGTTGTGATTACTGCATTTGTGAATCGTTTATTTTTTTTAGGGAAAAGTAAAGAGGAAAATATGACAGAAAATCGAAAAAACTGTTGTTGCAAAATGAAAATAAACAAAGTATACTAACACTCGTAAACTTAAGAGCTGAGGTACGTAGTCACTACTTAAAGGGTTAGGACCTCTCTGGACTAACTTTCCCCCGTGGTAGTGGAGCAAGCCAAATTGCAAATTAGTTTTCAATTCGAACAGTTAGAATAAATTTACAAGGGGGAACTGTAGAATGGATACTATGGATACGATGGGTCGTCACGTGATTGCTGAACTTTGGGATTGCGATTTCGACAAACTGAATGACATGCCGTATATTGAACAATTATTTGTGGATGCAGCACTAAAAGCTGGTGCTGAAGTGCGTGAGGTTGCTTTCCATAAATTTGCACCACAAGGTGTAAGTGGAGTAGTAATTATCTCGGAATCACATTTAACAATTCATAGCTTTCCGGAGCACGGTTACGCAAGTATTGATGTTTATACTTGTGGGGATCGTATTGATCCAAATGTTGCTGCAGAATATATTGCAGAAGGTTTAAACGCGAAAACGCGTGAGAGCATCGAGCTTCCTCGAGGAACTGGTAGCTTCGAAATTAAGCAGAGAGAAACAAAAGCTCTTTAAAAAAGAACATAATTGATTTAAAATGTAAAGAGGTGTATAATGCACCTCTTTTTTAGTTTATAAAAAAGGAAAAATATAACGTACTCGTTAGTTGAATAAATTGGATTCTTGCAAATGAGGTAGTGCTCTATATACCATCTTATTTTTAAGGATGAGATGATAAAGTGATGCGCTGAAACTTAAAGTGGTAAGAGAGTTAGAATGAGTTATATAATATTGTATATATATTTTAGGTGAAGTGAGTAGAGAAAAATAAAGAGTATAGTGTAAAGGAGTGAATGTATTGCGTTGTCCATCCTGTTCTCATAATGGTACAAGAGTGTTAGATTCGCGTCCGGTAGACGAGGGGCGCTCTATTCGAAGAAGGAGAGAGTGTGAAAGCTGCTTAAGTCGCTTTACGACCTTTGAAAGGGTAGAAGAGTCACCTCTTATCGTTGTAAAAAAAGAAGGCACACGAGAAGAGTTTAATAAAGAAAAGATTTTACGTGGTTTAATTAAAGCGTGTGAAAAAAGACCAGTATCTTTAAGACAATTAGAAGAAGTAACACAAAGCGTGGAACGTGAACTGCGTAATTTAGGTATATCAGAAGTGAAAAGTGATATGATTGGTGAAATTGTCATGGAAGAACTTCGCGATATTGATGATGTTGCTTACGTACGTTTTGCTTCTGTATATCGTCAATTTAAAGATTTAAATGTATTTATTGAAGAATTAAAAGATATACTGCAAAAAGAAAGAGAGTAGAAGTTGTATTTTATTCTCTTTACATACCGTAAGTAATAGGATAAGAGAGCTAGAAGCGCAAGCTAATAGCTCTTTTTCACTAAGAATTTATATAATGAAGATAGAACGAATGAAGTAGAGGATAGATTGGATGAGAGAAAGGAAAAGCAAGAATGGAAAAACAGTCATGGATGGAGCTATTGCCGATTGATCGTTATAAAGTAAGTGCGAAAGGGCTACTGCACAATTACGACCGAAAAGTGTTAACGATGTTGTATCAGCCGTTAATAGGTAGTAGAGCTTTTAGCTTATACATGACACTATGGGGAGAGCTAGAGCAAGATCGTGTATTTGGAAAAGAGAATACGCATCATTCCCTTATGGTGACTATGCAAATGCAACTTCCTGAAATATATGAGGAACGAGTAAAGTTAGAGGCAATTGGGCTATTGAAGGTATATATTAAGAAAGAAAAAGATATTCGAATGTTCATATATGAGTTGCAACCACCTTTATCTCCGAAGCAGTTTTTTGATGATATTGTTTTAAGTATCTTTTTATACAATCGATTGAGCCGGACAAAATATAATCAAGTAAAGCAATATTTCTTAGAAGAAGAATTTGATTTTGCTTCTTATGAAAATGTTACGCGTTCTTTCAATGATGTGTTTGGTTCGTTTAATCCAGGACAGCTTGAGCATGCGCAAGAAGACCTTCGTATTCCAAAAACGACAACTATGCCAAGTAACGAGAAGGGAGACGCTCCGAAAGTTTGGAATGATTTCTTTGATTTCTCTTTATTTGTAGATGGATTGTCCGCTCTTGTTCCTAAAAAGGCGATTACAGATCAAGTGAGAGACTGCGTTATAACACTTGCTTACGTGTATGGTGTAGATGTGTTATCGATGCAAAATATCGTTCTTGGTGCAGTGACAGAGATGCAAACAATTGATACGGAAAGGCTTAGAAAAGGAGCGCGCGATTGGTATCAATTTGAAAATGGTCAAGCATTACCGGTATTAAGTGAAAGAGTACAGCCTCATGCTGCACGTACGATGAAAGAGAAAGAGCCTTCATCGCAAGAGGAGATGTTAATAAAGCAGCTAGAGGAAATCTCGCCAAAACAACTATTGAAAGAGATTTCTGGTGGTGCAGAGGCAACGAAAGCGGACTTGCAGATCGTTGAAGATGTCATGATTAATCAAAAATTGACACCAGGAGTTGTGAATGTACTTATTTATTACGTTATGCTACGCTCAGATATGAAACTTGCGAAAACGTATGTCGAGAAGATTGCTGGGCATTGGGCACGTAAAAAGGTCGGTACAGTAGCGGACGCGATGGCGTTAGCGAAAGAAGAGAACCGTCAATATCAAGAGTGGGCTGAGACGAAGAAAAAAGGCCGTACGGCGAAGAAAACGGTGCGGAAAGAAATGGTGCCAGATTGGCTTAAGGAAGAAGAGCCGAAAGAACAAGAGAAAGAAACAGAGAAGAAAGATACAAGTGTAGAAAAAGATGCAAGTACGCTAGAAGATGAAAGAAAACGACTAGAAGAAGTGTTAAAAAAATATAAGCGTGATTAATAGAAGAGAATGAACGCTCTTTGAGGTGAGAAAATGGAGCATATTCAAAATTCATTTGCAAAATTAATGGAAAATGAAAACTTTAAAAATAGATATGAAGTACTAAAGGCAGAAGTAATGGCGCATCCGCGTGTGAAAGAATTTATAGACGAACATAAGGGTGAAGTAACGACTTCTATGATTGAGCGCAGTCTTGTGAAGTTATATGAATATATTGGACAAAGTGTAGGTTGCGTGGATTGTCCGGATTTAGGTTCATGTAAAAATATGCTACAAGGTTATGAGCCAAAGCTTGTTATTCAAGGGAAGATGATTGATATTCAATACGATCGCTGCGTTAGAAAAGTAGCGCATGACGAGAGAAAGAAATATGAAAAACTCGTTCAAAGTGTATATATGCCAACGGATATTTTGCAGGCAACTATGGAAAACTTAGACCCTTCTGATTTAAATGCACGTATCGATGCAATTGGTGCAGCGAATGAATTTTTAAGTACATATGAACCAGGTAAAAAAGCACAAGGTTTATATTTGTACGGTAAATTTGGTGTAGGAAAAACGTACCTTTTAGGAGCAATAGCGAACGAGCTTGCTCGAAAGAAAATAAGTTCGATGCTCGTATACTTCCCGGAATTTTTACGTGAAATTAAAAGTTCAATTCAAGATAATTCGATTGGTGAAAAGATTGATGCGGTTAAACGCGTACAAGTTTTAATGTTAGACGATATCGGGGCAGAAGCGATGTCAAGCTTTGTGCGTGACGATGTGCTTGGTGCAATCTTGCAATTCCGTATGTTAGAAAACTTACCGACGTTCTTTACGTCTAATTTTGATTTTAAACAACTGGAACACCATTTAACGTATACGCAGCGTGGTGAGGCTGAAGAAATGAAAGCAGCACGTATTATGGAAAGAATTAAATATTTAGCGAAACCAATTCCAATTGGTGGGAAAAACCGTCGTCATAAGTAAAAGAGTAAGCTTCTCAGCTTGCTCTTTTTTTGTATTATAGTGATATTTTCTTTTCGAATATGAGATCGAAATATTCAGGTTGTCCAGAACTGCCAAACGTAGGGGCAACAATCTGTACGAACCTCCAGCCATCTCTAGCATGTTCTTGAATAATTTCTTGGTAGTCTTCAGCTGGTTTTGAGCGAGTGAACCCCCAATGTAATTCGACTTTTACGAATTTATATTCAAACATTCAGATACCCCCTTTTATTGATAAGTAAAGTATACAATAAAAATTCATAGTAGCTTGTATCATTTTTTTCTCCCTCCCTTAATATATATAAAATTAGCAAGCCATATTGAGTGGATTTTCTAACGATAGGAAATGTGATTCTACTAAGAGTGAAATTCACGCGGGACGGACTCTTATAGGATTTGTAACGTATAGATACAGTCCTTTAGAGCGGGGATAAAAGGGGGGACAAAAGTGATTGAAATTTGCTTCGAAGAAAAAAATGATGCTATGCACGTATATAGACAATTGCTGAAAAGAGCGGAAGTGTTATATAAGGAAACGAGTGTGTATTTACAGGAACAAAAAGTGGTGATTCACATACCAGTACGTGAATCGAATTATATTGAAAAAATCTTATTGCCAGTAATGGTGTATTTCATTGTGAATGTGAAACAAAATGAGTGGATTTATACGATTTTAAAAGAAAAGTTTTTTTATGAAGAACAAGAAGAGTGTCATCAAATATTGCACATGGCACATGAGATTTTAAAGGGAAGAAGAAAAGGTGTAGCTCAGGATTTAACGCGTAACGCATTTGAGTCATATATTAAGTCTTCTTTAAATAATTGGCTTTGTGATCCGCTCTCATTCTCGTTTTCATCATATATCCGTTTTCGTCTTCGTACATATAGGGAAATGGTGGCTAAACTTGCGGAAGTGGCAATTGATGAATATAAGATGGAGCAAGAATACCAAATGTTCATTGAGACGCTTCGGCAACAAGTAAGTAGCCGTAAATCACGTTTGTCTTGCGTGCATCTTATTTTTGATGAAAGCTTTATCTTTTATGATGATAAAGGTAGACGTTTAAAACAGGAGAAGTTGGTCCAATATATAGATGAGGAATTATTAAAGCAAAATGATGTATATATTGATACGAAAGTAATTGCGCCGCTTCTTTCTATTTCGCCTAAAAAGATTTATTTATATACGAAAGAACAAGACCATAATATGATTATTACTTTGCGAAATGTGTTCCAAGAACGGGTCCAATTACATGGATTACATGATTTTGAGCGCAATGTGAAAAATTTAAAAAATAAAGGTAACGCCCTTGATTTTCTAAGTTTTTGAGCATATAATTACCTACATAAATGAAATATATTGAAATGTCATGATGAGGACATGAGTAGTTTTCTACGATTTTCAGAGAGGGAAGCCTTAGGGTGTGAGCTTCCTAGTACGGGATTATTACTTACCACCTCTAAACTTTAGCAGTGAACGGTTTTTCTAGTAATTGCTAACGGACAACACCGTTATGTTGAACTTGAGCAATTAACAATTATGTTAATTGGAACAAGGGTGGAACCACGAATTCAACACTCGTCCCTTTTTACGGGATGAGTGTTTTTTATTTTGAGAAAAAGAGGAGTGACCAGTGATGGCAGATGTAGTTAAAATTACTTTCCCTGATGGAGCTGTGAAGGAGTTTCCAAAAGGCGTAACAACTGAAGAAATCGCAGCTTCTATTAGCCCAGGCTTAAAGAAAAAAGCTGTAGCTGGAAAATTAAACGATGAGATGATCGATCTTGTTACACCAATCGAAGAAGATGGTGCAGTTTCTATCATTACATTAGATTCTGAAGATGGCCTATATATTTTACGCCATTCAACAGCCCACCTTTTAGCACAAGCGTTAAAACGTTTATATAAAGATGTTAAGGTTGAGCTTGGCATTGGTCCAGTAATTGAAAATGGCTTCTACTACGATATTGATATGGAAGAAGCAATTACAGTTGAAGACTTCAAGAAAATCGAAAAAGAAATGCAAAAAATCGTGAACGAGAACTTAGAAATCGTTCGTCATGAAGTACCACGTGCAGAAGCAATTCGTCGCTTTGAAGAAATCGGCGATGAGTTAAAATTAGATTTAATTAACGATCTTCCAGAAGATGCAGTTATTTCAATCTATGAGCAAGGCGAATTCTTCGACCTTTGTCGTGGTGTTCACCTTCCATCTACAGGGAAAATTAAAGTGTTTAAATTATTAAGCGTTGCAGGTGCTTACTGGCGCGGCGATAGCAATAATAAAATGCTACAACGTATTTACGGTACTGCATTCGTTAAGAAAGCAGAATTAGATGAGCACTTACGTATGCTTGAAGAAGCGAAAGAGCGCGATCACCGTAAATTAGGTAAAGAATTAAAACTATTTACTAATAGCCAAAAAGTAGGACAAGGTTTACCACTTTGGTTACCAAAAGGTGCAACAATCCGCCGCATTATCGAGCGTTACATCGTTGATAAAGAAGCAAGCTTAGGCTATGATCACGTATATACTCCAGTACTAGGGAGCAGAGAGCTTTATGAAACTTCTGGTCACTGGAACCACTACCGTGATGGCATGTTCCCATCAATGGAAATGGATAACGAAGAATTAGTTCTTCGTCCAATGAACTGTCCTCATCATATGATGGTTTATAAAAATGATATTCACAGCTACCGTGAATTACCAATCCGTATTGCAGAACTTGGAACAATGCACCGTTATGAAATGTCAGGTGCGTTATCTGGATTACAACGTGTACGCGGAATGACTTTAAACGATGCGCACATTTTCGTTCGTCCAGATCAAATTAAAGAAGAGTTAAAACGTGTTGTAAACTTAACTCTAGAAGTGTACAAAGATTTCGGTTTAGAGAACTACTCATTCCGTCTATCTTACCGCGACCCAGCAGATACTAAAAAGTATTATGCGGATGATGAGATGTGGGAAAAAGCACAAGGTATGTTAAAAGAAGCTATGGATGAAATGGGTCTTGATTACTATGAAGCTGAAGGTGAAGCGGCATTCTACGGTCCAAAACTTGATGTTCAAGTTCGTACTGCTCTTGGAAAAGACGAAACACTTTCAACTGTACAATTAGACTTCTTACTTCCAGAACGCTTTGAATTATCATACGTTGGTGAAGACGGTAAACAACATCGTCCAGTTGTAATTCACCGTGGTGTTGTATCAACTATGGAACGTTTTGTTGCCTTCTTAATTGAAGAATACAAAGGTGCATTCCCAACATGGTTAGCTCCAGTTCAAGTACAAGTAATTCCAGTTTCTCCGCAAGTACATTTAGACTATGCGAAGAAAGTACAAGACGAATTGCGTCGTGCTGGTATCCGTGTTGAATTAGACACTCGTGAAGAGAAGATCGGTTACAAAATCCGTGAAGCACAAATGCAAAAAATTCCGTACATGCTTGTAGTAGGTGACAATGAAGTAACTGAAAACGGCGTAAACGTACGTAAATATGGTGAACAAAAATCAGAAACAATCGCATTAGATGCTTTTGTTGACATGATTAAAGTAGAAGGAAAACGATAAGAAAAAGCCGCGGTATACCGCGGCTTTTTTATGTAATATACTCGAGAGAAATTAGAAAAAATAACCATGTAACACTTATCATAAAAAAGTATTGCAAGTATGTTAGTTGTTTGTTACAATATTTCTTGTTGTTAGTAAAACACATCGCGTCTTCTTGACAGACG
Organism: Bacillus sp. GMa5/1; assembly: GCF_050172015.1. NCBI lineage: Bacteria > Bacillati > Bacillota > Bacilli > Caryophanales > Bacillaceae > Bacillus > Bacillus sp. GMa5/1. Next base: position 44,593 of record NZ_JBNLYC010000002.1, read on the forward strand.
TCATGTCCTATGATAAACTCATCAAGGATAATAGAATATTGTTTTGTGGAACAAGTAGAAGCACCCGCTTCTCACCTGATGGACGCATTCGCAGTTAACAGGTAAATGTATTTCTTACTTAAGATTTTACAAGTGTGGGTGTCGTATGCCCGCACTTTTTTTGTTCGGGTTCTATGACTACAAAATATGTTCTGAGAAAACCTTGGAGGTGGCTTACTATTAGCAAGGATATGATGATTAACGAGCAAATTCGTGCACGTGAAGTACGTTTAGTTGGCGCAAATGGCGATCAACTTGGAATCAAGTCTCGTAATGACGCTTTAGACTTAGCTGCAAATCTTAATCTTGATTTAGTATTAGTTGCTCCAAATGCGAAACCGCCAGTATGCCGCATTATGGACTACGGTAAATTCCGCTTTGAGCAACAGAAGAAAGAAAAAGAGCAGCGCAAAAATCAAAAAGTAATTAGCATGAAAGAAGTTCGTTTAAGTCCAACAATTGATGAACACGACTTTAACACAAAACTTCGTAATGCTATCAAGTTTTTAGAGAAAGGCGACAAGGTTAAAGCGTCAATTCGCTTTAAAGGACGTGCCATTACTCATAAAGAAATCGGTCAACGTGTTTTAGATCGCTTCTCAGAAGCTTGTGCTGAAGTTAGTACAGTTGAATCTAAGCCTAAAATGGAAGGACGCAGTATGTTCTTAGTTTTAGCACCGAAAAACGATAAGTAATAGATAGAGGAGGAAATACCTATGCCTAAACAAAAAACTCATCGCGGCGCTGCAAAGCGTTTCAAAAAGACTGGATCAGGTAAACTGAAACGTTCTCACGCTTACACAAGCCATTTATTCGCTAACAAATCTACAAAAGCTAAACGTAAACTACGTAAAGCTGGTGTAGTAAGCGCTGGTGACTTCAAACGCATTCGTCAAATGCTTGACAACTTAAAATAAGTTCGGCTGATATATAGAACAATTAGGAGGTAATATTATGCCAAGAGTAAAAGGTGGTACAGTTACTCGTCAACGTCGTAAAAAAGTAATTAAATTAGCAAAAGGTTACTACGGTTCAAAAAATACATTATTCAAGGTTGCTAACCAACAGGTTATGAAATCTCTAATGTATGCATTCCGTGACCGCCGTCAAAAGAAACGTGACTTCCGTAAATTATGGATTACACGTATCAACGCAGCAGCTCGTATGAATGGTCTTTCTTACAGCCGCTTAATGCACGGTCTTAAAAATGCTGGCATCGAAGTTAACCGCAAGATGCTTGCTGACTTAGCTGTTCATGACGAAAAAGCTTTCGCTGAATTAGCAACAGTTGCAAAAAACAACATTAACTAATTAATTAGTTGAAACCTTAGAAGAATTTTCTTCTAAGGTTTTTTATTTGTATTCAAATAGAAGTTAGAAGTGAAAGAAATTCTAAAGATTAACGACTATGTCGTTATCAATATGACAAAATCAATATAAAAGTTATAGCAGTATAGAAGAATATACATATGAAGTCAGGAGAATACTCCTGGCTTTTTTTAATTCTGCTCTTTTGGAAAGAAGAGTATCTTTCCTAGCCGAAACGACACTGCTATAATGGAAAGATGATATGGAACTTTCATCAGATGAACAATTTAAGAGCGATGACTGAAACGTATTTGTAAATTAAGGACAAGCTATTTTATAAAGAGGTAGATAGCTGACTTATTCATAAGAACTGAAACATAATAATGAACTTTGAGATGAAACAACATTGTTGCGTAAAATGCGATGTTGGAGGAGGACAATAGAATGGACTTACTACAACTATTTAAATTACAAAAAGAATTAGATGACCGTATTGCAAAAGAACATGACTTACAACCGAAAAAATTGTTAAAAGAAAAAATGTTAGCTCTTCTTGTAGAAATTGGAGAACTTGCAAATGAAACACGTTGTTTTAAATATTGGAGCAACAAACCAGCTTCGGAGCGTGAAGTGATATTAGAAGAGTACGTAGATGGTTTGCATTTTATTTTATCAATCGGAATTGATTTAGGTATTGATAAAAACTTCCTATTCTATAAATGTGCACAAACGAATAAAACACAAGTGGAAATTTTCTTAGACACATATGCGAAAGTAATTCGTTTTACAGATCAACCATCTATTACAAACTATATTGAATTATTTACGAGCTATCTTCGACTTGGACAAGCACTTGAATTTGAGCAAGAAGAGATTGAAAAAGCATATTTAGATAAAAATGAAGTAAATCATCAGCGTCAAACACAAGGATACTAATTTAATTTTTGAATATTTCAATTTAATTATTGTATAATGAATTGACTGAAGAAAAAGGAGGGTGTTGGCAATGACAAAATTAGACGCGACATTGACAATGCTAAAAGAATTAACGGATGCACGTGGTATTGCTGGTAACGAACGTGAACCACGTGAAGTAATGAAGAAATATATCGAGCCGTTTGCGGACGAACTTTCTACTGATAACTTAGGGAGTTTAGTTGCAAAAAAAGTAGGGGAAGAAAACGGCCCGAAAATTATGGTTGCAGGTCATTTGGATGAAGTTGGATTTATGATTACACAAATCGATGACAAAGGTTTCCTTCGCTTCCAAACGGTTGGTGGCTGGTGGTCACAAGTTATGCTTGCGCAACGCGTGACGATTGTAACGCGTAAAGGAGATGTAACAGGTGTAATTGGTTCAAAACCACCGCACATTTTACCTCCAGAAGCTCGTAAAAAGCCAGTTGAAATTAAAGACATGTTCATCGATATCGGTGCTTCTAGCCAAGAAGAAGCAATGGAGTGGGGCGTACGACCAGGAGATCAAGTTGTACCTTACTTTGAATTCCAAGTGATGAAGAATGAAAAAATGTTACTTGCAAAAGCATGGGATAACCGAATCGGTTGTGCAATTGCAATTGACGTATTAAAACAATTAAAAGATGAAAAGCATCCAAACGTTGTATACGGCGTTGGAACTGTACAAGAAGAAGTTGGTCTTCGTGGCGCAAAAACATCTGCGAATTATATTAAACCAGATATCGCGTTCGCAGTAGATGTTGGTATCGCTGGAGATACACCGGGTGTAACGTCAAAAGAAGCGCAAAGTAAAATGGGCGATGGACCACAAATCATTTTATATGATGCTTCTGTTATTGGACATACAGGTTTACGTGATTTCGTAGTTGATGTTGCTGATGAATTACAAATCCCGTATCAATATGATTCAGTAGCGGGCGGAGGAACGGATGCGGGTGCGATTCACATTGCTGTAAATGGTATTCCTTCTATGGCAATTACAATTGCAACGCGCTATATCCATTCTCATGCGGCAATGTTACACCGTGATGATTATGAAAATGCAGTAAAGTTAATTGTAGAAGTTATTAAACGTCTTGATAAAGAGGCTGTACATAACATTACATTTAATTAATAGAAAAAGCGAAGGAGATTCTCCTTCGCTTTTTTATGTTTTAAAAAGGCCGTTCTAATCCTGCTGCAGTATGAGCGCCTAAAATAATTAAACGAGTTAATTGCATCGCCATAAAATGGGGGGTATATATCATCCCTCTTTTTAGCCATGACATAATCATCCCTAGATGGGCACCAGTAACATAACTAATGAGAATATCGCGTGGAACCATTAGTTTTTCATCGTTAGGTTGTGAAATAGAGAGGCTTAATGTTAAATGCGTTTGAATTGCTTTCATCATCTTATACGTATAGTTTCCGGCCGCTTTATCACCAAGCATGACGTTATAGAAGTTAGTGTTTTCTGCAATATGTTCGAACAAGGCCAGAAAACTTGGATGTGGCGAATCAAATGTTAGTTGGAAATCTTCTTTATTTCTATTTCTTGGTTTAATTACTTCAGTTAGCTTTTCTAACATTTCTTCAATGCTTTTGTCTAGTAAGTCATATTTATCGTGGTAATGGCTATAAAATGTAGCGCGGTTTACAGGAGCGCGTTCTGCAATATGTTGAACAGTTACATTTTCAAAACCTTTTTCGCCTACTAAAGCGACAAAAGCATCCTGTATGAGTTGTCTCGTCCGTTTTACACGTGGATCATTTGTATTTTTAATAGACATTTTTATTTCCCCTCGTTTAATTTTCTATACTTAAACAACATATTGGTATTATATTGTTGTTTAACCGACATTTCATACATAAATTGTCGGTTGTAGATTCAAAATAATTATTTATAATTATAAACGATAGTCCTTCAGAAATCAGCACCGCTCGCAGGTAGATAAATTTCGATTTACGCTGCAGATGGTGTGATTTTTTTGTTAAAAGGTTAATATAATTAACAATTAAACAATCTAAACAATAAGGACATAAATAGTTTAGAAAAAAATTATATGCGATATAAGGAGAGGAATGCAATGAATCAGTTTCGAAGAATGGTAATTATCAACATTATCACATTAATTGTACTAGTTGGCGGCGGTATTGGCGGTTATTACTATTACAACCAAACGGAAAATTACTTAAAAACAGACAATGCAAAGATTGATGGGAAGGTAATTCCGGTTGCTTCACCAGTAGCAGGTAAACTAACTGACTGGAAAGCTGAAGTAGGAAAAAATTATAATGAGAACGATAAACTAGGTACTGTTACTGTAGCGGCAGCTAATGGAGAACAAACAGTAGATGTAACAATTCCACAAAATGCAACGGTTGTACAATCAAACGCAACAACAAATGCTTTCGTTGGAGCTGGTAGCCCGATTGCTTACGCATTCGATATGAACAATTTATGGGTAACAGCAAACATTGAAGAAACAGATGTTGATGATGTTCAAAAAGGTCAAGATGTAGATGTGTATGTAGATGCATACCCAGATACAACGTTAACAGGAAAAGTAGAACAAGTTGGCTTAACAACAGCGAATACATTCTCTATGTTGCCATCAAGCAACGCAACAGCGAACTATACGAAAGTAACACAAGTAGTACCAGTTAAAATTTCTTTAGATCATAGCAAATCAGTAAATATTGTTCCTGGCATGAATGTGACAGTTCGTATTCATAAGTAAGGGGGAGATGAGATGTCCTCAATTGTAATTGCAGGATATGCACTATTTTGTATAATCGTCTTCTTCCTTGTAAATCGTCTTTTACGAAAGAAAAAAACGAAAATGGGAGAAGAACAAGTCCCAGCCGTAAGTAAAATAGAAATAAGTAAAGTTGAAACAGAAGAGAAAGAAATTGAACGAAAGCAAGAATCGGAAATTTCTAATGTAGTTGAGTTAGAAACAGGAAAGCAAGAAGAAGTAAAACAAGAAAAAGAAGTGCAGAAAAAACAAATTTCTACGCCTGTAGAGAATGTGAACGTAAAAGCAGTTGTAGCTGTATTAATTCTCGGCATGTTCGTTTCTATTTTAAACCAAACAATTATTAACGTTGCATTACCTCCGTTAATGAATGAATTTAACGTATCAACTTCAACAGCACAATGGTTAATTACAGGCTTCATGCTTGTAAATGGTATTTTAGTACCGATTAGTGCCTTTTTAGTTTCACGATTTACGTATCGTAAATTATTCGTAGCAGCAATGTTATTCTTTACGGTAGGATCTATCATTTGTGCTACTTCCGGAAACTTTACGATGATGATGACGGGCCGTGTTATTCAAGCGGTTGGTGCGGGTATTTTAATGCCGGTTGGTATGAATATCTTCATGACATTATTCCCGCCTCATAAGCGCGGAGCAGCGATGGGGTTACTAGGTGTAGCGATGATTTTAGCTCCAGCTATCGGACCGACTGTAACAGGTTGGGTAATTGAAAATTACAGCTGGAACTTAATGTTCTATGCGATGTTTATTATCGGTTTAATTATTACGTTCCTATCTTTAAAATTCTTTACACTAGCTCAGCCAGTGTCTAAAACAAAATTAGATGTATTTGGTGTTGTTAGTTCAAGTATTGGGCTAGGAAGTTTGCTGTACGGATTTAGTGAGGCTGGAAATAATAGTTGGACTAGTGCAGAAGTTGTTATTTCACTTATCATTGGTGTAATTGGTTTAGCGTTATTTATTTGGAGAGAGTTAACAACGGACAATAAAATGCTTGATTTACAAGTATTTAAATATCCAGTATTTACTTTCACTTTAGTAATTAACGCAATCGTTACGATGGCATTATTCGGAGGTATGTTATTGCTTCCAGTATATCTGCAAAACATTCGTGGCTTTACGCCAATTGAATCTGGTTTACTACTTCTTCCAGGTTCATTAATTATGGGGATCATGGGACCAGTAGCGGGTAAATTATTCGATAAATATGGCATCCGTCCATTAGCGATAATTGGATTGGCAATTACGACGTATGCGACATATGAATTTACAAAATTATCGATGGATACACCGTATAGCGTTATTATGACGGATTATATTATACGTTCAATTGGTATGTCATTCATTATGATGCCAATTATGACGGCTGGTATGAACGCGCTGCCTATGAAATTAATTTCTCACGGTACAGCAACGCAAAATACGTCAAGACAAGTAGCGGGTTCAATCGGAACAGCGATTTTAATTACACTTATGACGCAACAAACGACTGCTCACGTAGCAGATTACGGCAACATGTTAACAACATCAAACCCAATTTTAGTTGATAAAATACACGGCATGGGGCAAAGTTTAGCGGCCTTAGCTGGATCAGCTCAAGCAGGAGACGCGATGAGCACACAACTATTATATGGACAAATTTCAAAGCTATCTGCAATTAACGGTATTAACGATGCCTTCTTAATTGCAACGATACTCGCAGGGATTGCTTGGGTGTTATCGTTCTTCTTACCATCAGGCAATAAACCAAATAGAAAAGCAGGGAATTAAATTCCCTGCTTTTTTGTGTTCTTTATGCAGTTAAATATAAAAGCTGGTAACCAGCTACGGAGCACAGCCCTGTTATAAACAAAATTGTTCCCATAGCACGAATACTTGATATTTGTCTGCCGCTTATAATAGCTAATAGTCCAGCTAAAGAGAAGAGACCCCAATATAAAGTTCCTGAAATTGGAATCATCCCCTCTAAATCTATTCCAGAACCTATACAAACGATAGGAACAACGATAAGCGATATGCTAATGAAACCAGCTATAATGGTAAGTGATTTACGACATTTAATACCAAAAATAATTAAAAAAATGCCAACGATGAATTCGCATACCATTAAAGTAAGAGCTAAAATCATCCAAGTTAATATTCCGAACACTTCTGTGTTACCTCCGATTTGTGAGTTTCAAAAAATATTATATATAGTATGAATCACCCACAGTCATGAGTAACCAGAAGATAACTCCTAATATACCAGCGATAAAAATAATGAATCCCATATTACGGATACTTTTAATCTTTGCTTGTAATCCACTTAATCCAGCTAATAATCCAGTTAAAGAAAATAGGGTCCAGTAAAGAGCAGTTGGAATGGGGAAGATTGTATCCATATTAATTCCTATACTTAAAAAAACAAAAGGTAGTGTGACAAAGGATAGGCTAAGTAGCCCCATTAAACCAACGAGTAATTTCCGATATTTAATTCCTGTTACTATTAAAAAAATACCACCAGCAATCCCGCATAGTAAGAGAAGTGGCGTGAAAAGCATCCAAATAACACTGAACATATGTAAACTCCTTTATATGAATTAAGTTATATTTTACTACATGAGGTTTATTTTGGATATTATTAATAAATATGTATAAATTGATAGAGATGAGAAGTGATCATACGAATTAATAAAAGAGGTATCGTGAGGATACCTCTTTCTAATTCAAGAATGCCAACAAATTATTCATAATATGAAATAACATAGCTGGAATAATGGATTTTGTTTTTTTACATAAAATAGCCATTAATAATCCCATGAAGAAAGTAATGACCATTACGCCAAGTGAGTATGTATGAGCGATACCGAAGAAGAAGCTTGTTATAATCGCTGCAATCCAAAATGGAAAGCGTTCTGAGAAAAAGCGAAGTATAAAGCCACGGAAAATAAGCTCTTCAAAAATTGGTGTGAGTATTGCAAAGCCCAGAAGTAATAATATTTGATACTGCTTAAAGACATCTAAGTTTAGTGCGGAAGATTGCTGCTTTGTTGCGTCTTGGAATACATAATTTAACAAGATGTAATTGAGTAAAATGTTTATAGCGAAGAAAAGAAGTAAGTATACGTATGTACGCCATTCTCTCAGTGCTTTAAAGTTAAATGATTGTAGTAGTAATTTTTTTGCGGGTTCGAATTTAAAAATGAAGAATAACAACACGGCTAGCTGTAATACAATACTTGCAGTATTTACGATAGATTCATACAGGGCAATTTGTTTTTTATCTGTAAGACCGGCTGTATAAATTGTTAAGGGCATTGCGAGGAACACAGTAATAAGTCCGGTTCCGAAAAAAGCGAATACAACGGAGCTAATAAATTGTCCCCATGACATAGAGTATTTCTGTTCATTAGAAAGTTGTGTAGCGGGTTGCATATGTAGAATCACCTCTTTATATTTGTATATTTAATTATAAGGCATTTTGTTTTCAGGCGTAATATTTAAATATTACATATAAAGGTGTATTTTCCATAAAATAATAAAAGAGGTATCACCCTGTAGTGATGCCTCTTTCTCATTGATAACTATGTTCTGTCTTGTTATTCAATTTTGCTTGCTCTATTTGCAATTCACGCTCTACCAATCGATCTAATTGCTGAATTGCTTTAAGTGCTTTTTCATAAGAAATTGTTCGATAATGATGCGCTCCGCCCGGTTCTTCATCTGCTTCGTCTGCCCATTTAATAATATTTTGAAGAGATGTTCTTTCAATTTCTTGTTCCACTAAGAAAGAATCTGTATGAAGAAGAATTGCAATAGAAATTTCTTTTGCTAGTTTTGGATGTTCTCCTAATCTAATAAGTAATTTATGTGCTCTTTCAGCACCTTTAATTGCATGGATATCATTCTTTTTATATAAGTCATAATCCCATTCGCCGCCTGTGTACCATGTATGATGTCCGATATCATGAAGGAAGCCAGCTTTTGTGGCAGCATCGACTGAGGCGTGATGCTTTTTGGCTAGGTGAAACGCATGGTAAGCGACAGCGATCGCGTGGACCATTCCAGAACGGTTTACGTATTTTTGTGTAATGTGGTGTTTAAAAATTTGTTCAAGCGTAATACGGTGCATAAAACATTCACTCCTTTTATCTTATGGTGTATATGAAGAAAAATCGATCGGTTTAAATGTATTTTGAACATTGTACTCCATCATAGTTCGTTAGTAAAGTAGAAATGTTTAGGAGAAGAAAAAATTTTTCCGAAAAAAAATCACCTTAGCTTATGCAAAGGTGATTTTCAAATTGCTTATTTTTTTAATCCTTGCTCTAGTGTTTCTAACATTTCGTGCTTTTCATTTTCATCAGCGTTTTTCCAAATGACTTCAAATAAAACGCCAAGACCTGGAAGCATTTTTTCTTCACCGCTTTGAATTGCATCGACGATTGTTTCTTGTAATTGATCTTGTGAATTTCCAGATACATTCGCTAATACAGCACCGCGTAAATTAAAACTCATTGCTTTCACCTCTTCTTCAGAATTGAAACTGACGTTAGTTTTTGTTCTTTTTTATGTAAATATGTATGAAAAATAGGCTATAATGATAAGACAAGAAGAGAGGGAAATACATATTATGAAAAACATTGATTCAGTACAAAATCCGCGTGTAAAGCAGTGGAAAAAGCTGCAAACGAAAAAAGAACGCGATAAAAAAGGTTTATTTTTTGTAGAAGGATTCCACTTAGTCGAGGAAGCTTTGAAGGCAGGAATTGTAACAGAACTTATCGTTTCAGATCAGACAGACCTTCCGAAAGATTGGACAGTTAATGATGTGGAAATGTATATCGTACCTGAGGCGATTGTCAAAATACTTCGTGAAACAGAAACGACACAAGGTGTATTTGCTGTTTGTGAGAAGCATGAGAAAGAAGTAGCTCTTACTGATGGGAAATTCCTTTTATTAGATGGCCTGCAAGACCCAGGTAATTTAGGAACAATTATTCGTACAGCTGATGCAGCTGGTATTCACGCCGTTGTGCTTGGAGAAGGTTGTGTTGATGTTTACAATAGTAAAGTACTCCGCTCTACACAAGGCTCTATTTTCCACTTACCAATTGTAAAAGGGAACTTAGAAGAATGGGTAGACAAGTTAAAAGAAAACAACGTTCCTGTATATGGAACAGCTCTTGAAAATGGAGTTCCGTATGGTGAAGTAACGCCGGCTGGCAGTTTTGCATTAATTGTAGGAAATGAAGGAAATGGCGTACGCCAAGAAATTCTTGCAAAAACGGATCAAAACTTGTATATTCCGATTTACGGCGGGGCAGAATCATTAAATGTTGCGGTTGCAGCAGGGATTTTAACGTATTATTTGCAAAGCCCGGTTGCGAACAAATAAAAAACTTCTTATAATAAGTTGAAGTACATTATATTAAAAGTTAAATAACGAAAAACGTTGATAGAGAAGAGTAACTTACAAAATCGCCATATAGGGAGAGAGTGCCGTAGACTGAAAGCATTCTTATGGTAGACGAAAGTGAATTCACCTCTGGAGTTGACGCCAGGACCATGTATATGTAAAGGCGTTCCGGTCAGAATTGATCGTTATAACTAATGAGTGGGCAGACTTGTTCTGTCAATTTAGGGTGGTACCGCGAATTTACCTCGTCCCTTTTTGGGAGCGAGGTTTTTTTATTTTTAAAATTAGGAGGGTTCCAAAATGGAAGCACGTTTAAAAGAGCTAAAGCAAAAAGCGTTAGAGCTTATTGAAGAAGCGAAAGAGCTAAAGGGCTTAAACGACGTACGCGTAGCGTATTTAGGAAAAAAAGGCCCAATTACAGAAGTATTACGCGGCATGGGAAAATTGTCAGCAGAAGAGCGTCCACGTATGGGAGCATTAGTAAATGAAGTGCGTGAAGCGATTCAAACGCGTTTAGATGACAAAATTAGTAACTTAGAAAAAGCAGTAATCGAAGCGAAATTAGCTACTGAAACAATCGATGTTACACTGCCAGGTCGTCCTGTTGAAACAGGTTGTCACCATCCGTTAACAGCTGTTGTTGAGCAAATTGAAGATGTATTCATCGGTATGGGTTATGAAGTAGCTGAAGGAACAGAAGTAGAAAAAGACTACTACAACTTCGAAGCACTAAACTTACCGAAAGATCACCCAGCGCGTGATATGCAAGATACATTCTACATTACAGAAGAAACGTTACTACGTACACATACATCTTCTGTGCAAGCACGTACGATGGAAAATAATAAAGAAAAAGGCCCAATCAAAATTATTTGTCCTGGTAAAGTGTATCGCCGTGATGACGACGATGCGACGCATTCACATCAGTTCATGCAAATTGAAGGTCTTGTAATTGATAAAAACATTCGTATGAGTGACTTAAAAGGTACACTGCAAGTATTCGTGAAAAAGATGTTCGGTGAAGATCGTGAAATCCGTCTTCGTCCAAGTTTCTTCCCATTCACAGAGCCATCTGTAGAGATGGATATTTCTTGTATGATGTGTCATGGCAAAGGTTGCGGCACTTGTAAAGGAACTGGCTGGATTGAAATTCTAGGCGCAGGTATGGTTCACCCGAACGTACTTGAAATGGCTGGTTATGATTCAAAAGAATATCAAGGTTTCGCATTCGGTATGGGCGCAGAGCGTATCGCAATGTTGAAATACGGAGTAGATGACATTCGTCATTTCTATACAAATGATGTACGTTTCTTACAACAATTCAAACGAGCGTAAGGGAAGGAGAGGATAAATATGTTCGTATCATATCGTTGGTTACAAGAGTATGTAGATATTAAAGATGTAACAGCACAAGAACTAGCAGACAAAATCACGAAAAGTGGTATTGAAGTAGAAGGCGTTGAAGTATTAAATAAAGGTGTAAAAGGTGTTGTAGTTGGTCACGTATTAGAATGTGAAAAACACCCAGAAGCTGATAAATTAAGCAAATGCTTAATCGATATCGGTGAAGAAGAGCCAGTTCAAATTATTTGTGGAGCTGCTAACATTGCAAAAGGTTTAAAAGTACCAGTTGCAAAAGTTGGTGCTGTACTTCCTGGTAACTTCAAAATTAAAAAAGCAAAACTACGTGGTGAAGCTTCTCACGGTATGGTTTGTGCTCTTCAAGAGCTTGGCATTGATGGAAAGTTAGTTTCAAAAGAATATGCAGATGGTATCTTCATCTTCCCAAGTGACGCTGAAGTTGGTGCAGATGCACTTGAAATTTTAAACTTACACGATGAAGTACTTGAGCTTGGTTTAACACCAAACCGTGCAGATTGCCTAAACATGTTAGGTGTTGCATATGAAGTAGCTGCTATTTATGGCCGCGAAGTAAAACTTCCAGCTATCGACTTACAAGAAACAGCAGAAAAAACTTCTGATTATATTTCTGTAAGTGTAGAAGCGAAAGAAGAAAACCCGTTATACATTGCAAAAATGGTTAAAAACGTAAAGATTGGTCCATCACCAATGTGGATGCAAACTCGTCTTATGGCAGCTGGCATTCGTCCAATTAGCAACGTAGTTGATATTACAAACTACATTTTAATGGAATACGGTCAACCGTTACATGCATTCGATTACGATAAATTAGGTTCAAAAGAAATCGTTGTTCGTCTTGCAAAAGAAGGCGAAAAAATTGAAACGTTAGATGATCAAGAGCGTACATTACAAAGCCACCATCTTGTAATTACAAACGGCACGAAAGCTTTAGCTGTTGCTGGTGTAATGGGCGGGGCGGATTCTGAAGTTACAAATGAGACAGTAAACGTTCTAATTGAGTCTGCATACTTTGCAGGTCAAACAGTACGTCGTACATCAAAAGACTTAGGTCTTCGTAGTGAATCAAGTGCACGTTTCGAAAAAGGAATCGATCCAACACGTACATTTGAAGCAATTCAACACGCAGCTGCTTTAATGGCGAAATATGCTGGCGGTGAAGCACTTGAAGGTGTAGTAGAAGCTGATAACTTACAAGTACAAGAGCGTACAGTATCTGTTACTGCTGAAAAAGTAAACCGTGTATTAGGTACAAATATTTCTGCGAGTGAAATGGGTACAATGTTCACAAACTTGAAATTCCCATTTACAGAAGTAGAAGGAACATTCCATGTAAATGTACCAGCACGTCGTCCTGATATTACAATTTCAGAAGACTTAGTAGAAGAAGTGGGCCGTCTATACGGTTATGACCACATTCCAGTTACATTACCTTCTGGAACGATGACTCGTGGTAAATTAACATCAGCACAAACGAAACGTCGTAAAGTACGCCGCTTCTTAGAGGGTGCTGGTTTATATGAAGCAATTACGTATTCATTAACAAGCGCTGACAAAGCGAAACAATATATGGTTGAGCCAAACGAAAAGGCGCCTGTAGGTCTTGCACTTCCAATGAGTGAAGAACGTAGCCAACTTCGTTTAAGCTTAGTACCGCAATTACTAGAAGCAGTTTCATACAATGTCGCTCGTAAAAACGACAGCGTTGCTTTATACGAAGTAGGTTCTATCTTCTTACCGACAGAAGAAGGAGAACTTCCGAAAGAAGAACAACATCTTGCAGGTGTTATGACAGGTCTTGCTCTTCACCATGCATGGCAAGGTGAGAAGAAAGTAGTAGACTTCTTCGTTGTGAAAGGTGTACTAGAAGGACTATTCGACGTGCTTGGCGTTTCAAATCAAATCACATATGCACCAGCAAAACGTGAAGGTATGCACCCAGGCCGTACAGCTGACATCGTATTAGATGGCGAAGTAATTGGTTTCATCGGTCAATTGCACCCAGAAGCAGAAAAACAATTAGATGTGAAAAATACATTCGTATTTGAATTATCTCTTGTAAAAGTATTCGGTGCAGACGCTGAGGAAACTTACTACTCAGCAATTCCACGTTTCCCATCTATGACACGTGACATGGCTGTTGTAGTAACAAAAGAAACAAAAGCTGGTGAAATGAAGCAAGTCATTGCTGAAGCTGGCGGAGAACTTCTGAAAGACGTAACACTATTCGACTTATACGAAGGTGAAAAAATGGAAGAAGGCAAGAAATCACTTGCATTCTCTATGACTTACTTCGATGCAGAACGTACATTAACAGACGAAGAAGTAACAGAAGCACATAACCGTGTACTAACAACGGTAGAAGAGAAATTCGGTGCGGAGTTACGTAAGTAATTAGAAAATTGCCGGATTCATTCCGGCAATTTTTTTATTGGATTGGTTGTCGGACACTGTCGGTAAGTCGATATATTACAAAAATCGCTCATATATTTTCCAACACCTTGCATCTTTCTCTCGAATGTAGTACATTAATTTTAGTTTAACAAAATGAAAGACGATGATAAGGAAAAGTAGTATATACTATAATCCAAAGCGAGTCAGGGACGGTGAGAGCCTGATGAGGCGGTATATGTGAAGAACACCTTGGAGTTGCTAACCGAAATTGAATTTTGTATTCAAGAGTAGACTTAGACGGGAATCCGGCCTGTTACAAACCGGGAAGTATGTATTACATACGAGTTAAAGTTGGTCTTTATGACAAATTGGGTGGTACCGCGAAGTTTAACCTTTCGTCCCTTTATGGATGAAAGGTTTTTTTGTATTTAAATATATGAGCAAAGGAGAATTTCACTATGGAAAACACATTAGTAAAAAGTCTGTATAGAGATACAGAAAAGTATGCAGATCAAACAGTACAAGTATCAGGGTGGATTCGTAACTTACGTGATTCAAAAGCATTTGGTTTCATCGAATTAAACGACGGTAGCTTCTTCAAAAGCGTTCAAATCGTTTTCGATACAGAATTAGAGAACTTCAAAGAAATTGCAAAACTTCCACTTAGCTCTTCAGTTAAAGTAGAAGGTAAAGTAATTGCAACGCCGGGAGCGAAGCAACCATTTGAAATTAAAGCAGAAAAAATTGATATCGAGGGCTTATCAGATTCTGATTACCCACTTCAAAAGAAGCGTCATACGTTTGAATACTTACGTACAATCGCTCACTTACGTCCAAGAACAAATGCATTCTCTGCAACGTTCCGCGTACGTTCTATCGCAGCATTTGCGATTCACCAATTCTTCCAAGAGCGTGGATTCGTACATGTCCACACACCAATCATCACTGGTAGTGATACAGAAGGTGCTGGCGAAATGTTCCGCGTAACAACGCAAGATTTAAATAACCTACCAAAAGGTGAAGACGGAAAAGTTGATGAGTCAAAAGACTTCTTCGGTAAAGAAACAAACTTAACAGTAAGTGGACAGCTGAACGCTGAAGCTTATGCATTAGCATTCCGTGATGTATACACATTCGGACCTACATTCCGTGCAGAAAACTCAAACACAACTCGTCACGCTGCTGAGTTCTGGATGGTTGAGCCTGAGATTGCATTCGCTGAACTAGGTGACGTAATGAACCTTACAGAAGATATGCTGAAATATGCAATGAAATACGTATTAGAGCATGCACCAGAAGAAATGGAATTCTTCAACAGCTTCGTTGATAAAACAGTTCTAGAGCGCATGAACAACGTAATCAACTCTGACTTCGGTCGCATCACATATACAGAAGCAATTAAAGTGCTTCAAGAATCAGGTGCTGACTTCAAATACCCAGTAGAATGGGGAATTGACTTACAAACAGAGCACGAAAGATACTTATCAGAAGAAATCTTCAAACGCCCTGTATTCGTAACTGACTATCCGAAAGACATTAAAGCATTCTACATGCGTTTAAATGAAGACGGTAAAACAGTAGCTGCTACGGACCTTCTAGTTCCTGGTATCGGCGAATTAATCGGCGGAAGCCAACGTGAAGAAAGAATGGACGTTTTAGTAGACAGAATTAAAGAATTAGGTATGAACGAAGAGGACTACTGGTGGTACTTAGAACTTAGAAAATACGGCGGTACAAAACACGCTGGATTCGGTCTAGGTTTCGAGCGCTTCCTAATGTACATCACTGGTATGGCTAACATCCGTGACGTAATTCCATTCCCAAGAACTCCAGGTTCTTCTGAATTCTAAAATATGAAAAAAGGCGAGAGGATTTCCTCTCGCTTTTTATTTTACATATTGTATAGTTTATTCCCTCGTAGCAAAAAGTAACGCGAAGGGGTGAATATAAATGAGTAAAAAAGTGAAAAAAGATCATTCAAGATCGGGCCTAGGTTCTCCAGAAGTTGAAGGACAAGGAACGACGACACATGAAACAGGTTCTCATAAAGTATTTTCATCAAATAAGAAGCAGAAACGAAGCTAACATAACAAAGGAGAGTCTTAAGGGCTCTCCTTTGTTATGTGTTACATCTTATTATCGTTAATTTCTTTTGTAATCTTATTTATGTCTTTGTCTAATCGATCTAAATAGAAAAACCACAGTAAACTTATGAACACGTAATAGATGGCCATCACGCCAAGATTATCAGATATATTTTCGAATGTGGATTTAGTAGTGAAAAAAGCTCCCCAAATTATAGAAATAGTGAGGTAAGAAAGTGGGCCTACGAGGTGTACGAAAGCATATAGTACCTTTTTAACTTTTACAGCGTTCATATGAAAAACCTCCTTTTTCTAATCATACATTCAAGTTCTTCACAGAAGTGTTGTAGTTTTGCTGGATTATGTATTAACAAGCGTGCATCGTGTTTCCCGATAAATCTTCGAATCCGAAAGTTTAATAAGAAAGATCGACCATAACGCTCTATTAAATCGTTGAACGCTGGTTGTTCACTTAGTAGCTGAATGTTTTCTCTAATTTCGAACTGTCTTTCGTGTGGATCGCCTAGTAAAATATTTAGAATCATTTGTAGAAGTAGCAATGTAGATCTCCTCCTATGTTAGAATAATCTGTATATTATAATTATAACAAAACTATAAGGACAATAGTAGGATGAAACAAAAAACAGGAGTTTGTAGGCTCCTGTTTTTGTCGATACTATTTTAATAAGCGAAGCGCCTTCTCCGTATTAGCGAAATGCAGTTTCACAAACTCGGGTAATCGTTCTTTACCAAGCTTTTGAATTAATTTAGCAGCAGCGATATCAACTTGTTTACCAGCACCTTTCGGAAGTGGCATACCAGCTTTTTTACTTAGTTCGTCAAACTGTTTTACGAATGAGTAGCGAGCTAAAATAGAAGCAGCGGCTACTGCTAAATGGACGCTTTCACCTTTCGTAGCGAAATAAACATTTTCACGCTGTACCTGTTTTTGTTTTGCTAAATATTTGTAGTATGTATCAGGTTGTGTGAATTGGTCGATTAAGACGCCTTCAGGTTTTGTAGGTGCCATTTTAGCTAATAAGTTTGTAATAGCTTTATTGTGTAGTAAAGCTTTTAGCTTACCTTGGTTGTTTCCTTTATCAAATAGCTCGTTATATTTTTCGTTATGAAGGACAAGAGAGCTATAAGGAACAACGTGTAGAAGTTGTTTCGCAATGGCAGTAATTTGATCGTCATTTAAGTTTTTAGAGTCTTTTACACCAAGTTCTTTTAGTAGTGGAATTTGCTTCGCATCCACATATACAGCAACGACTGTCATTGGTCCGAAGAAATCACCAGTACCAACTTCATCAGACCCTACAATAGACATTGTACTGATGGAAGCAGGCGGCGCATAACGGTGTGAATCGACAGATTTTTTTACAGCTGTTTTTGGTGTTTGAGAGACAGTTTGCCAACGAGAAGCTTCTGCTTCAGCGCGGCCTCCTTGGAACATTACTTTTCCAGATTTATACGCTGTAATCGTGCAAGATGGCACCTTTGCCATGAAGATTCCGCCTTGTGGAATTTTCGGGCTAAGCGAATGTTTATATTGTTGTTTCATGTCTTCAATTACTGTAGAATTTGTTTGAATTACGATAGAATTTGACATAATGGTCGCCCCTTTTTTTATATTGTTATTTTTATCATATCGGATTGTTCTTTCTGTTTCCATATTATGAAGGTTCATGGTATGATAAACTTTAGGATTCTGTACGTGATTGGAGGCCGGTGAGTTGTCACAACAAAAGGGAAAGAAAAGTCGAATTAATGTAGAAATCTATGGTCAGCAATATTCAGTTGTTGGCGATGAAAGTACAAGTCATATCCGCATGGTAGCAGCGATTGTGGATGATAAAATGCGCGAACTCAATGCCAAGAATCCTTCGCTTGACACGAGTAGACTAGCGGTATTGACGGCGGTAAACGTCATACACGATTACATAAAATTAAAAGAAGAACATGAGAAATTGAAAGAAAGTATGACAAAAAAAGGAATGGAATAACATGATTGATATTATTATCATTTTACTGCTTGTTATGGGATTTTTCCTCGGCTTACGCAGAGGGTTTATTCTGCAACTTGTAAAGTTAACAAGCTTTATTATCGCATACCTTGTTGCATACTGGTACTGTAAAGATTTAGCGCCAGCACTTGCGAAATTTATTCCGTATCCATTTGATAAAAACGTATCTGTTCCAGAATGGATTGATGCAAATAATATTGAGACAGTATTTTATCAAGCGCTTGCGTTTATCATATTGTTTATTATTACAAAAATAGCACTTTCATTACTTGGTAATTTGTTAAATATGTTTGCAGAAATACCGGTTTTAAAGCAAGTAAATGCGTTTGCGGGGGCAATCCTCGGATTTTTAGAAGTATATATTGTTTTGTTTGTCTTAATTATCATTGGAAACATTCTTCCGATTGAACAAGTACAAACACCATTACAAAAATCATCAATTAGCAAAATAATTGTAGACGATACACCGATTCTATCTGAAAAGGTGAAGGAACTATGGCAGACAGGTAGCAGAGTATAACTTCTCTTTTTTCGGAAAGAGAAGTTTTTTTCTATGAAAGAAAGGCGGGGTAATGATGAAAGTAAATAAAAAACAAGTTATCAAATTATTAGAGACAATCGGGCTTTTTATGGAACTAAAGGGTGCGAATCCATTTAAAATATCTGCATTTCGTAAAGCGGCAGCAGCATTAGAAAGTGACGATCGTAGTCTTTCTGAGATTGAAGATTTCACAAAGATTCCGGGCATCGGAAAAGGAACAGCAGCCGTTATTCAAGAATATATAGAATCGGGAACATCTGAAGTATTACAAGAACTTGAAAAAGAAGTACCGAGTAGCTTATTGCCGTTATTAAAACTACCAGGTCTTGGTGGTAAAAAGGTGGCTAAGTTATATAAAGAGCTAGGCGTTATTGATATGGAGACGTTAAAAGCTGCTTGTGAGGAAAATAAAGTACAAGCTTTAGCTGGTTTCGGTAAGAAGACAGAAGAGAAAATATTAGAAGCAATCGATCAAGTAGGCTCTCGTCCAGAGCGTTTACCAATTGCGATGGTATTGCCTATTGCCGGGGAAATAGAGGAGAAATTGTCGAATATTGCTGAAGTAATTCGTTTCTCTCGCGCTGGTAGTTTGCGCCGTGTTCGTGAAACAGTGAAAGATTTAGATTTTATCATTGCAACGACAGAACCAGCAGCGGTACGTGAGCATTTACTACAATTCGATAATATGATTGAGGTAATCGCAAGTGGGGATACGAAAGTTTCTGTTCGTCTTCAATATGAATATGATATTTCAATCGATTTCCGCTTAGTAAAACCAGAAGAGTTTATTACAACACTTCACCATTTCACAGGATCAAAAGACCATAACGTAAAAATGCGTCAAATCGCAAAAGATAAAGGCGAGAAAATTAGTGAGTACGGTGTAGAGAACTTAGAAACAGGTGAAGTGAAAACATTTGAGACTGAAGAAGACTTCTTTGCTCATTTCGGTCTACCATTTATTCCGCCAGAAGTGCGTGAAGATGGAAAAGAAATTGAATTAATTAAAGAGTATCCGAACTTAATTCAGTTTTCCGATATACAAGGTGATTTACATATGCATACAACTTGGAGTGACGGTGCTTTTTCTATTGAAGAAATGGTACAAGCGTGCCGTGCTCGTGGATATAAGTTTATGGCGATTACTGATCACTCGCAATACTTAAAAGTAGCGAATGGTTTAACGAAAGAGCGTCTTCGTGAGCAAGCGAAAGAAATTGAACGTATGAATGAAAAGTATCCAGACATTACAATTTTACGCGGAATTGAAATGGACATTTTACCAGATGCCTCGCTTGATTTTGATGATGAAGTATTAGAAGAATTAGACTATGTCATTGGAGCGATTCACTCTAGCTTCTCACAAGACCGTGAAACGATCATGAAGCGTCTGCGTACTGCACTTGAGAATAAACATGTCACAATGATTGCTCATCCGACAGGACGTCTTCTCGGGCGCCGTGAGGGTTATGATGTAGATACAGATTTATTAATTGAACTCGCAAAAGAGACAAATACAGTTTTAGAATTAAATGCGAATCCGAACCGTCTAGATTTAAGCGCGAAATTATTAAAACAAGCACAAGATGCTGGTGTAAAAGTAGCGATTAATACAGATGCTCATACACTTGAAATGTTAGAAGATATGGAAACAGGTGTAGCAGCAGCACGTAAAGGTTGGATTCAAAAAGATAACGTGATTAACACATGGGATATTGAACGTTTATTAGACTATATTAAACGTAATAAGTAACGCAAGGGGGACCTGCAACATGTTAGAAAGAACGTTGCGTGTATTAGAATACAATAAAGTAAAAGAACAATTACTTGAACATACAGCCTCTTCACTTGGCCGTGACAAAGTGAAGCATTTAGTGCCGAGCACTGATTTTGAAGAAATTGTAGAAATGCAAGATACAACGGATGAAGCAGCGAAAGTTATTCGTTTAAAAGGTAGTGCACCATTAGGTGGTATTACGGATATTCGCTCAAATGTGAAGCGTGCAAAAATTGGGAGTATGTTAAGTCCAAATGAATTACTTGATATTGCGAATACGATGTATGGTAGTCGTAATATGAAACGTTTCATTGAAGATATGGCTGATAACGGTGTCGAGCTTCCGATTTTAGAAACTCACGTCGCTCAAATTGTATCTTTATATGATTTAGAAAAGAAAATTACAAATTGTATCGGTGACGGCGGTGAAGTAGTCGATAGCGCAAGTGATAAACTGCGTGGTATTCGTACTCAAATTCGTACTGCGGAAAGCCGTATTCGTGAAAAATTAGAAAATATGACGCGCTCTTCAAATGCGCAAAAGATGCTGTCTGACTCGATTGTAACGATTCGTAACGAACGTTACGTAATCCCAGTAAAACAAGAATACCGCGGCGTATATGGTGGTATTGTTCACGATCAATCAGCTTCTGGACAAACGTTATTTATTGAACCGCAAGTCATTGTAGAATTAAATAACGCACTGCAAGAAGCTCGTGTGAAAGAGAAACAAGAAGTCGAACGCATCTTATTGATGTTAACAGAAGAAGTGGCAGTAGAAGCCGATATCGTTTTATCAAACGTAGAAGTAGTTGCGAATCTTGATTTCATTTTTGCGAAAGCTTTTTATGCAAAGCGAATTAAAGCAACGAAACCAATCGTAAATAACGAGCGTTATATGGATTTAAGACAAGCTCGCCATCCGCTAATCGATCCAGAAATTATTGTGCCAAATAACATTATGTTAGGTAAAGATTTCACGACAATTGTTATTACAGGACCGAATACAGGTGGTAAAACAGTTACGCTGAAAACAGTTGGTATTTGTGTTTTAATGGCGCAATCTGGTCTTCACATTCCAGTAATGGATGAGTCAGAGATTTGTGTGTTTAAAAATATATTTGCTGATATCGGTGATGAGCAATCGATTGAACAAAGTTTAAGTACGTTCTCCTCACATATGGTGAACATCGTTGATATTTTAGAAAAAGCTGATTTTGAAAGCTTAGTTTTATTCGATGAATTAGGTGCTGGAACAGACCCACAAGAAGGGGCTGCACTAGCAATTTCGATTTTAGATGAAGTATGTAATCGCGGTGCTCGCGTTGTTGCAACGACGCATTATCCAGAATTAAAAGCATACGGATATAACCGTGAGCAAGTTATTAATGCGAGTGTTGAGTTTGATGTAAATACATTAAGTCCAACTTATAAATTATTAATCGGTGTACCAGGCCGTAGTAATGCCTTTGAAATTTCGAAACGTCTTGGATTATCTGATCGCGTTATTGACCAAGCACGCAACCACATTAGTACAGATACGAATAAAATTGAAAATATGATTGCGAAGTTAGAAGAAAGCCAGAAGAACGCAGAGCGTGACTGGAACGAAGCAGAAGCACTTCGCAAACAATCTGAAAAACTTCATCGTGAATTACAACGTCAAATCATTGAATTTAACGAAGATCGCGATGAACGATTATTAAAAGCGCAAAAAGAAGGGGAAGAAAAAGTCGAAGCTGCAAAGAAAGAAGCAGAAGGCATTATTCAAGAACTTCGTCAATTGCGTAAAGCACAGCTTGCAAACGTGAAAGATCACGAGTTAATTGAAGCGAAGAGCCGTCTAGAAGGCGCAGCACCAGAGCTTGTTAAGAAACAAAAAGTAAACGTGAAAAACACTGCGCCGAAGCAACAGTTACGTGCAGGTGATGAAGTAAAAGTATTAACGTTCGGTCAAAAAGGTCAATTACTTGAAAAAGTAAGCGATACTGAGTGGAGCGTACAAATCGGTATTCTGAAGATGAAAGTAAAAGAATCTAACATGGAATACATTAACACACCGAAGCAAACAGAGAAAAAAGCAGTTGCAACGGTAAAAGGTAGAGACTATCACGTTTCATTAGAACTTGACCTTCGTGGTGAACGATTTGAAAATGCAATGGCGCGCGTTGAGAAATACTTAGACGATGCCCAGCTTGCAAGCTATCCTCGCGTATCAATTATTCACGGTAAGGGGACAGGAGCACTTCGCCAAGGTGTACAAGATTACTTGAAGAAGCATCGCGGTGTAAAAACCTTCCGTTACGGCGACATGGGCGAGGGAGGCCTAGGCGTAACAGTTGTCGAATTAAAATAGAAAACAACGAAACAAAGGGGAAACCATTATATGTTTATGGACAAACTTGCAAAAGTATTGTTAGCTTGTTGCGGAATATTTTTGGTGATTGGGGTTATTTATTTAGTTGTTTTTGCGAAGTGAAAAAGCGTCAATCGTGGCAGAATTATATTGCCATAGATTGACGCTTTTAATATATGTGAAAAGGAATAGAACATGAAAATCAACCAATACATAAGCGAAGCAAAATCATGCTCCAGACGTGAAACAGATCGCCTCATTAAAGCTGGACGCGTGGCTATTAATGGTGAAATATGTACGCACGGTGAACTTGTGAGCGATGGTGATGTTGTAACGATTGATGGGCAAGTTATTGTAAAAGAAGAGAAAGAAAAGGTGTACATAGCCTTTCATAAACCAGTCGGAATTACTTGTACAGCAGCTGATCATATTGAAGATAATATTATTGATTATATCAATTATCCAGAGCGAATCTTTCCAGTTGGACGATTAGATAAAGCATCGGAAGGACTTATCTTATTAACGAATGACGGCGGCATTGCGAATCGAATTTTACATGGTGATCATGAGCACGAGAAGGAATATGTTGTCACAGTCGATAAACCTTTTACGGACTGGTTTATTGATGAGATGTCCAGCGGTGTAAAGATTAAAGATGGAATGACGAAGCCGTGCAAAGTGACAAGAGTCGATCAATCAACATTTCGTATCGTTTTAACGCAAGGAATGAACAGGCAAATTCGTAGAATGAGTCGAGCTTTCGGGTTTACTGTAATAAAGCTAAAGCGAGTACGCATTATGAATATAGAGCTAAATGAGCTTGAAGTTGGAAAGTGGCGGAGCGTTACAGCTGAAGAGTTAGAAATTTTAATAGGGCAGTTATAGGGAGGGAAAATTTTCTCCCTATATTTTTTTTGTCAGAAAAAATAAAACTATTGATTTTTTAAAAAATAGCCCATATAATAAAAAACAACAAGTTTCGACAAGATATTTTATAAAAGTAATGATGAGGACATGAGTTGTATTTTACGATTCTCAGAGAGGGAAGCCTTAGGCTGTGAGCTTCCTAATACGAAAAGACAAGCTTACCACCTCTAAACTTCAAGAGTGAACTGCATACATGATGCATTGTAATTCTTGGCGGATAAAACCGTTATCAATTTACACGAGCTATAAAATGAGCTTATTTCGTTATAAATTCATTTTATTAGAATAAGGGTGGAACCACGATTTCAACACTCGTCCCTTTGTTAGGGACGGGTGTTTTTTGCGTTCTTTTACGGGGAAGTATGCTTGAAAGAGGATATGTGACGGATTTTAATTCAGAATATTTTGTTAATTTATTTTTTTAGGAGGTTAGTAGAAATGAAATCATCTTTAAAGTTTTCGGAGATGTTTGCAATAAGTTTAATGTTATTTGCACTGTTTTTTGGTGCAGGTAATATGATTTTTCCACCAGCGTTAGGGCAAGGTGCTGGAACGGACGTATGGATCGCGCTGTTTGGTTTTATCGTAACAGGCGTTGGACTACCTTTATTAGGAGTAATTGTTATAGCTTTAAAGGGAGATATTAATGAGCTAGCAGGACGTGTACATCCTATATTCGCACTTGTTTTTATCACTGCAATTTATTTATGTTTAGGCGTATTCGTAAGTGTGCCGCGTACAGGAACAGTAGCTTATGAGATGAGTGTTGCACCGTTTTTACCAAGTGAGATAGCTGGTCAGTCATATCCACTTGTTATCTTTACACTTATTTTCTTTGCAGTCACTTTCTATTTAGCTTTAAATCCTTCGAAATTAGTGGGTCGTATTGGTAAGGTGCTAACTCCAATATTATTAGCTGTTATTGCAATTATCGTAGGTAAAGCACTTATTACACCAATTGGAGAATTTGGTGCACCGACAGAAGCGTATAGTGCTCCTCTCTTTAAAGGATTTATTGATGGATATTTAACTTTAGATGGACTTGCAGCACTGGTATTCGGAAATGTTGTAATTCATGCGTTAAAAGAAAAAGGAATTACAAATAAAAACAGTATTGCAAAAGTAACAATCTTTGCAGGATTTATTGCAGCGCTTGGTCTACTACTTGTGTATTTAGCACTTGCTTATCTTGGAGCTTCTAGTGTGTCACTTGGAATGGGCGCAAACGGAGGAATTATTTTAACAAATGTCGTGAATCATTTATTTGGTAGCTACGGAACTTTATTACTAGGGATCGCAATTACAGCAGCATGTTTAACAACTTCTGTAGGTATTGTTGCAGCTTGTGGTGATTACTTCTCTTCCTTATTACCAAAGCTTTCTTATCAAAAAGTCGTTTTCATTTTCTGTGTATTAGCATTTATGGTAGCAAATCTTGGGTTAACTCAGTTAAATGCATTAGCATTACCAATCTTAATCGCAATTTATCCAATTGGAATCGTACTTATCGTATTATCACTTGTTGAAAACTACGTTCGTCTTCCATTAGCGATGTATGTGGGCGGGATTGTAGGAGCATTTGCAATAAGTTTCTTTGATGGATTACACAATGCAAACCTTCAAATTGCAGCGCTAGCACCTATTTTAGATAAGATTCCATTATATAGTGTAGGAATTGGTTGGTTAGTTCCAGGCATAATCGGTATAGGATTTGGTTATATAGTTTCTAAGTTTCAAAAGCAGGAAATTGCTGTAGAAAAATAGAGAAAAGAGGCTTTCTATAATAGAAAGTCTCTTTTTTTGTAAAAAAAGCCGCATATAGAGAAATTTAGATATTAAAAATTTTATACGTAATATAGTTGACAAAAAATTTATGAGTAGGCTAAGATTGACTTAGTTGTGGAAATATTGGAAGGGAAGTGAGGGAAAAGGGGTTTCTATAACTATAGTGTTGTTATGGGAAGAGGTGAAAGAAGAGGAGAAGAGATAGTTTATTTTTTTTGATTTGCATTGAGAATGATAATCAATAAATACGTTGTATCATTTTTTCTCAGTTTCTATGCCTTCGTATAAGGAATAGGGTGAGATATTATTTTTAATATTAAATGAGAATGATAATCAATAATACTTATGTTACATAAAAGAATGCTAATTAAATAATAGGTAGAAGAGATTATTTTTTTATAAATTGAGAATAATTATCATTTTCAAAAAGTGAAATGAAAGATAACCAAGGAGGAAACAAGAAAAATGAAAAAGGTTTCTGTATTACCCGCTTTTATTATAACGTTCGTATGTATGTTAGCTTTTCTTGTAATGCCATACGGGAATGCATCAGCAAAACTAGCTGATGGTACTTACGATATTAATTACGTAATTCAAAAAGCGGAAAATGATTCAGCTTCAATGGCAAATGACTATTTTGAAAAGCCAGCAAAATTAATAGTGAAAAACGGTGAGATGAGAGTACAAGTTCCGATGAATCATAGTGCTTGGATTACAGAATTTAAAGCACCAGAGAACGGGAATTTTGTTGATGCGAAAGTTGTTAGTAAAGATGAATCGGCAGATAAAAGAACAGTAGAGTTTAAAGTAGATGATTTATCCAAACCGGCAGCTGTAAAAATTCATGTTGTTGTACCAAATGCAAACTATGACCATCACTACACAATTCGTTTTGCATTTGATGCAAATGTAAAAGCTGTAGGTGGCGATAACGGCGTAGCTGCTACAACAAAAAATAATGATCAAGCGAAAACAGATACACAAGTAAAAGAAGAGAAAACAAAAGTAGAGAGTAAGGAAACAGCTAAAGAAGTGAACAAAGAAACAAAAAATGAAAATGGAAAAGCTGAAAAAACAGATAACCCAAAAACAGGCGATGAAGCACGTATTGGATTGTTTGTAGCGTTAATTCTTATTTCAGGTGCTTTCTTAATTCGTAAAGTGAAGTTGAGTAAATAAATCTTTTGAAGGGTGATGAATATATGTTTAAACAATTTAAAATGATTATTGCCGTATTTGCTGTTTTATTTACGTTTATCGCAACACTAGGTTTACAAGATGCAAAGGCTGCTACAAAACTAGCTGATGGAAAATATAATATTGCTTTTACTGTATGGAAAGGCGATAAAGATGAATCGTCTAGAATGAATAGTTATTTTGAAAGCCCAGCAACATTAACAGTTAAAAATGGAAAACAATATGTTTCATTTAAAGTGAAAGATAGTGCTTCTATTAAAAGTTTCCAAGTAGAAAAAGATGGTCAATTTGTAGAAACAAACGTGTTAAGTGAAAACAAAAAAGATAATACTAGAGTAGTAGAATTTGAAGTTGCTGACTTGTCAAAAAAACTAAATGGAAAGGTGAAAATTAATATTCCAATTATTAATTATAATGCTTCATATGATATTCGCTTTGTATTTGATGGGAGCAGTATTAAATAATTTTCAAAAGGGAGAGTCGTTCCATTGAACAGGTATACAAAAATTATTGTTGCTATGTTTTTAATGATATTTACATTCGTATCAACATTACAACCACTTGCAGTTCAAGCAGCTACCAAGTTGGCTGACGGTGAATATTCAATTGGGTTCAAAGTTTTAAAAGATACATCAGATGAAGAATCGATGATGAATCAATATTCAGTAAGCCCAGGGACTTTAAAAGTGAAGGATGGGAAAAAGAAAGTATCCTTTACATTAACGAATAGTTCATGGATTACGAAGTTTGAAACAGAAAAAGCAGGTAAGCTAGTTGCGACAAATGTAATTAGTGAAGATAAAGAAAAAGATACAAGAGTAGTAGAATTTGATGTAGAAGATGTAGAGAAGGTATTAAATGCAAAAGTAAAAGTAGATATTGATTTTTTAAATTATCATCATGAGTACGACGTTCGTATTGCATTTGATCAAAATAGTATTACACCAATTCATGTGGAACAACCAAATGAAAAAGAGGACCCAGCTAATAAGCCAGATCCAAATGAAAAACCGGATCCAAGTCAGAAGCCCGACCAAAAGCCTGACCCAGATCAACAACCAAATTCTAACACAATTACAGATGGTGCGTACAGCATTCCATTTAAAGTGTTAAAAGATCAAACAGATGAAGAATCTAAGATGAATACTTACATGGTAAATCCAGGAGTATTAAAAGTAGAAAACGGTAAGAAAAAAGCAATTGTAACATTAAAAAGTAGCTCATTAATTAAAAATTTTCAAACGGAAAAAGATGGCACATTTGTTGATGCAAAAGTAGTAAGTGAGGATACGGAAAAAGATACAAGAGTAGTAGAGTTTGAAGTAAACGATTTATCTAAAAAACTAAATACAAAAGTATTTATCGAAATGGCATCAAGAAATTATAAGCAAACGCATGATGTACAACTTTTATTTGAACAAGATAAACTTGAACAAATTAAAAATGAAGAGAAACAACCAGAAGTAGAAAAACCAGAAGCAGAAAAACCAGAAGCAGAAAAACCGGAAGTAGAAAAACCGGAAGTAGAAAAACCAGAAGCAGAAAAACCGGAAGTAGAAAAACCAGAAGTAGAAAAACCAGATGAAAATAAAAAACCAGATGCTGAAACAATTAAAGATGGTGAATACAGCATCAATTTCAAAGCATTAAAAGATCAAACAGACGAAATTTCAATGATGAACACATATACAAAAAGTCCAGGTGTGCTAAAAGTAAAAGATGGTAAGAAGTATGTATCATTTACGTTAACGAACAGTTCTTGGATTACAAAATTTGAATTTGAGAAAAATGGTTCGTTTGTTGATGCACATGTAATAAGTGAAGATAAAAAAGCTGATACACGCGTAGTGGAAGTAGAAGTACCAGATTTATCAAAAAAGTTAAATGCAAAAGTAAAAGTAGATATCGATTCAATGAATTATCACCATTTTTACGATATTCAATTTGCATTTGATAAAGGTAGCATTAAGCCGTTAGATAGCCAAGGCGGAAACAACAACCAAGGCGGAAACAACAACCAAGGCGGAAACAACAACCAAGGCGGAAACAACAACCAAGGCGGAAACGACAACCAAGGCGGAAACGACAACCAAGGTGGAAACAACAACCAAGATGAAAATAATAAACCGAGAGTAATAGTTGATCCGGAAAATTTAGTAGATGGCCAATATGATATTACATTTAAAGTATTAAAAGATAAAACAGATGAGATTTCAAAGATGAATGACTATGTTGTAAATCCAGCGAAATTAATCGTAAAAGATGGTAAAAAATATATTGAGATGACGCTGAAAAATAGTGCGTGGATTACGAAATTCCAAGCGGAAAACAATGAACTATTCGCTGATGCGAAAGTAGTAAGCGAAGATAAAAATGCAAATACGCGAGTAGTACAGTTTGAAGTAGAAGATCTATTTAAAAAATTAAACGCAAAAGTAAAGGTAGACATCGATGAGATGAACTACCATCATTTCTACGATGTACAAATTCAATTTGATACAAATAATATCGGCGCGTTAGGAACTATTAAAGAGGAACCGAAAAATGAACCGAAAAATCCAGTGACTACACCGAAAGTAGATAATGTAAAAACAGTAGGTACTCCTGATTTTAACCGAAATGCAGATGGTCAGAAGAAAAAAGAAGATACAAAAAATGATTCAAAAAAAGAGAAAAACTCAAAAACTGCAGATACAGCACAACTTGGTTTATACATGGTGTTACTGCTAGGTTCACTTGCTTTACTAGTTCGTAAATATAGAGCAGGTAGATTGTAATTTTTGGAGTCTTGATGCATGTTCGCGTGCATCAAGACTTGTTTCATATTGTATGGAAAGGAGTGGTGATTGAGAGTGAAGAAAATTGCAAGTGTACTAATGGCTATCATTTTGTTAATGGGTATAGCCGGGTGCTCATCACCAAAAAAAGAATCAGCAAAGCAGGTAAAGAGTGAAAGTAAAGAGCACGTTGTTGCAACAACAGTGGCTGTTACTGAAATTATGGATGCGTTAGAAGTAGATTTAGTCGGCGTTCCAACAAGTTCTAAAACTTTACCGAAGCGATATAAAGGTTTACCTGAAGTTGGGAATCCAATGAGTCCAGATATGGAAAAGGTAAAGTCATTAAAGCCTTCAGAAGTGTTATCTGTGACAACACTTGAATATGAATTAAAGCCAGTTTTTGATGGTGTGGGTATGAAAGCAAACTTTTTAGATTTAACGAGTTTGAAAAATATGCAAAGTTCTATTAGCGATTTAGGTAAGAAATATGGGCGTGAAAAACAGGCCGAAGCAGTAGTAACTAAATTAGATAAAAAGGTTGCTAGCATTCAAAAAGAAGTAAAAGGAAAGAAAGAACCGACAGTGCTTATTTTATTAGGTGTGCCGGGAAGTTATTTAGTAGCAACAGAGCATTCTTATATTGGAGATTTAGTGAAACAACTAGGTGGTAAAAATATTGTTCAAGGTGAACAAGTAGAATATTTAGCTTCTAATACAGAGTATTTAAAGAAAGCTGATCCAGATATTATTTTACGAGCAGCTCATGGTATGCCTGATGAAGTTGTAAAAATGTTTGATAAAGAATTTAAAACAAATGATATTTGGAAACACTTTGCTGCGGTTAAAAATAACCGTGTTTACGATTTAGAAGAGCGTTTATTTGGAACGACAGGTAATTTAGCAGCAATTGAAGCATTAGATGAATTGAAAAAAATGATGTATCCGTGATGCATTTTAATATAAAGGAAGAGTAGAATGAATAAAAAAACTTGGAGTTTCCTCATTGTTACTGCATTGCTTATTGTTATGACATCATTGTCAGCGATGAAAGGTAGTTTAGAAGTAGGTATTGTTGAACTTGTACAAGGGATATTTACAGGTGGAAATGAAGATGTTGAAGTCATTAAAGATTTACGTTTTCCGCGTATTATTATTGCGTTGTTCACTGGAGCGGCTCTCGCTGTTTCAGGTGTGCTTTTTCAAGCTGTTATGAAAAATCCACTCGCTGATGCTGGGGTAATCGGTATATCTTCAGGAGCTAGTTTTATGACACTCGTTATTATTACGTTGTTCCCGCAATTCTTTTTCTGGACACCCGTATTCGCCTTTTTAGGTGGTGCGTTTGCGTGTTATCTCGTTTATTCGTTTTCATGGAAGTCAGGATTAAGCCCGCTTCGCATTATTTTAATTGGTATTGCCATTAATGCAATGTTTACTGGGTTAAATGAATCATTCGTTACGATTTGTGGGTATTTTATTAAGAGTATTAAGCAAACGACGACTTCTAACATAACAATGAAGACGTGGGGCGATGTAGAAATAATGGTGACTTATGGAACGATTGGTCTTATTCTTGCTCTGTTCGTAGGAGCTTGGTGTAACTTATTATCGCTACAAGATAAGACTGCGAAAAACTTAGGCTTGCACGTGACGAGAGTTCGTCTTATTATTTCTGCCATTGCAGTACTCTTAGCGGCAGTATCAACAGCGATTGCAGGTGTTATTGCTTTCGTAGGATTACTAGTTCCGCATATTTCAAGACAATTAGTCGGTTCAGACCATAAAGTATTAATTCCATTTTCTGCTCTTGCAGGGGCGTTATTAATTTTGACGGCAGATACGATTGGAAGGTTAATTGTGCCACCTAACGAAATTCCAGCAGCAACAATTATGGCGGTTATTGGTGGTCCATTCTTAATATTCTTGCTTAGAAAGAGTGATAAAGTTCATGGAAATTAAAAATGTAACCTTTTCATACGATAACGTAACAAATCGATTAAAGTCTGTTAGTAGTGAAATAGAAATTGGGAAAATTACAACAATCATTGGACCGAATGGATGTGGGAAATCAACATTACTTAGTGTCATGTCTAGAAACCACGCTCCTAGCAGTGGAGAAGTAATACTTGATGGGAAAGCGATTAGTGAATATAAACCGAAAGAGTTTGCTAGAAAACTAGCGGTTGTCCATCAACAAAATGAGGCTCCAGCAGATATTACAGTGGAAAAGCTAATAAGCTTCGGGCGTATGCCATATAAAAATATATTCTCTTCGCAAACAGATGAAGATAGAGAAGCGATTGAGCGTGCGCTAGTATGTACGAATTTACAAAGTAAGCGTGATAAGCCAATTTATGCTTTATCTGGTGGAGAGAGGCAGCGAGTTTGGATCGCAATGACATTAGCTCAAAATACACCAATGCTCTTCTTAGATGAGCCGACCACATATTTAGATATTTACTATCAGCTAGAAATATTAGAGTTAGTGAAAGAGTTAAATGAAGTGCATGGACTAACGATTGTAATGGTATTACATGATATTAATCAAGCCATTCGTTATAGCGACCATATTATCGTTATGAAAGATGGAGAAATCATTACGAAAGGTAATCCTAATGATGTAATAACAGAAGAAATGGTTAAAGCAATATATGGTGTAGATGTCATTGTAAAGCAGGATGAAGATACCGGATTGTACATGGTACCTATGGGAATCTAAAAGCTGAGCATAATCCGTTTTGAGGTGATAATTTGAATAGTAAGAAAGGACGGAAAAAGAATTCTTTTTTTCAACGCATACTTACAATTGTGTTTTTAGGAATCTTTTTCTATTCAATGTATGAGTTGGGCGGGATTTTCATGGATTATTATGAAAATCGTAAAGTAATGGCTGAGGCACAACATATTTATAAAAGAAGTCCAATGGAAGAAAAATCAGAAGATGGAGAGGTACGTAAACAGTTTCAGGATCTCCAGAAAATTAATCCAGAGATAGTCGGATGGATTACAATGGATGATACACAAATTAATTATCCAATCGTTCAAGCAAAAGATAATGATTACTATTTATTTCGTAATTATAAAGGTGAAGATATGAGAGCGGGAAGCATTTTTATGGACCATCGTAATGATGTGAAATCTCAAAATCGAAATACGATTTTATATGGCCATCGTATGAAAGACGGTTCTATGTTTGGTAGTTTAAAAAAGATGTTGGATGAAGACTTTTTTATGTCTCATCGTAAATTATATTACGATACATTATTTGAAGGATACGACGTGGAAGTTTTTTCAGTATACACGACAACAACGGACTTTTATTACATTGAAACGGATTTTGAAAATGATGCAGCATATACATCGTTCTTAAAGGAAATTCAAGAAAAATCACTGTACAAAACGGATACGGAATTGACGGCTAATGATGAAATCGTAACACTTTCTACTTGTGATTATGCGCTTGATCCAGAGGCTGGAAGGCTAGTTGTACACGCAAAATTAGTAAAAAGAAATTAAAGAAAAAAGTATAGAATATGAGAAGTGATAGATAACGCTTCTCATATTCTATACTTTAAAAAAGGACTGTTTTTACTGTGCTGCAGCCATTGGCATACGTACAACTTTTACATCATAGTAAGCAATTTTATTATCAAGAATATATTCTGGCATTCCGCCTTGGTGTGAGTGAGCATCTTTAAATGCAGCGCTCTTTGTCCAACCTTGGAAATCTTCTTTTGCATTCCAGCGAGTGCTAATTGTTACTTCATCATAATCAACTGTATTTTGCGTTAAAAGAACTTCTAGACCTAAAAAGCCTGGCATCGTTTCAACTTTACCTACTTTATTAAAACGCTCAATTAATTTATGTCCATTTCCCTTTTTAATTTTAGCTGTATTTGTAACAATAATCATGTTTATTCCTCCTATAAATGTAGCTATATTTTCAAGAACTCATATACATTAAATGATAATGAAAATCATTATCATTGTCAATGCTAAATGTGAAATATAAAAGTTTTTTATATTATATTGGACAGTAAGATTTCCAGTTCAAAATGTAGTAAATATGTGGCAGTTAAGTGAGAGAATGAGCGAGTTGTACTAGCAAAGCAATAATATGGTATAGTGAAACGAGGCTGTTTTTTCAGTCTCGTTTTTCAAATGCTTCCTATAGAGAAAGCATGCAAATGGAAAGGAAGTTATTATATGCGATCAGAAGTAACTGTAAAAATAAAACCGAAATTTATAAAAGAAATTAAAAGTGGATATCCGCTTATTTTAAAAGATGCGATTCAAAATTTAAATGATGTTCGTGAAGAAGGAACAATCATTAAAGTAGTAGATGAGAAGAACCACTTTGTCGGAAAAGGCTATTATGGAAAACAAAATAAAGGATACGGCTGGATTTTAACAAGAAAAGAGAGTGAACAAATTAATCAATCTTTCTTTGAAAGTAAAATAAAATCTGCCTTACATAAACGAAAGCAATTTTACAAATCAAGTGATACGACAGCATTCCGTGTGGTGAATGGTGAAGGTGATGGTCTTGGAGGACTAATTATCGATTATTATGATGGCTACTACGTAGTAAGTTGGTATAGTGAAGGGATTTATACTTTCAGAGATGAGATTATAGCCGCTCTTCAAAAAGTAGCAAACTTTAAAGGTATTTATGAGAAAAAGCGTTTTGATACGAAAGGGAAATATATTGAGGGTGATGATTTCGTAGCAGGAGAGCGCGGCGAGTTCCCACTTATCGTAAAAGAGAACGGTGTAAACTTTGCGGTTTATTTAAATGATGGGGCAATGGTTGGGGTATTTTTAGATCAACGTAACGTTCGAAAACAAATTCGTGATAAATATGCAAAAGGAAGAACAGTGTTAAATATGTTCTCTTATACAGGTGCTTTCTCTGTATTTGCAGCGCTTGGCGGAGCGAGTAAAACGACGAGTGTTGACCTTGCAAATCGTAGTTTAAGTAAAACGATTGAGCAGTTTAGTGTAAATGAAGTTGATTATGAAGCGCAAGATATTATTGTAGAAGATGTATTTCTTTACTTCAAATATGCAGCGAAGAAAAAAATGAAATTTGATATGGTCGTACTTGACCCTCCAAGCTTTGCACGCTCAAAAAAATATACATTTAGTGCAGCAAAAGATTATAAAAATTTATTAAAAGAAACAATTGCTATTACAGAAAATAACGGTATTATCGTTGCTTCTACAAATTGTAGCGCATTCGATATGAAAAAGTTTAAAGGCTTTATCGATACAGCCTTTAAAGAAATGAATGGCAAATATAAAATATTAGAAGAACATTCTTTACCAGAAGATTTCCGTACCATTGATCAATTTAAAGAAGGAGACTACTTAAAAGTAGTTTTCATCGAGAAAATTAAAGGTTAATAAAGAAAAGGAGCTCGAGTTTACTTGAGCTCCTTTTCTTATTGAACGATATTTTGTACTCTACCGACTTGCCCGTCCTGCAATCGCACTTTAATGCCATGCGGATGGGAAGGGGAGTTTGTTAAAATATCTTTTACAATTCCACGTGTTAATTTGCCTGTTCGTTGATCTTGTTTTAATACAATATCAACTTCAAGACCGGGGGCGATATTAGAACGTTTTTGTCCGTTCATTTATACACCTGTACGTCTACGTTGGTTGTTTGTTTTCTTTGTTTGTTGGTTTTGTAATTTTTTTGTTTCTTGGCTTTGATTTTTTGCATTTTGACCATTTCCATTTCCTTGCTTTTTCTTAGCAAGTTGTTCACGCATTAAATCAGCTAAGCTTACTTTTTTGTTTTCTGACATGATAAGTCTCCTTTATATAAAGTTAATTATGAACAATCGTAGTGAATTTCATCATATCATTGTTAAGGAAGGAAGGGAAGTTGGTTTGAAAATTCATATAATTGTTTCCAGTCTGTAGTAGTTACGATACAATTGGATTGTTAACGTTTGTAAAAAGGGGATAGACATATGTCACATCATATTTTATTAGTTGAAGATGATATCTCAATTCAAGAGATGGTGGAAAAGTATTTAATAAAGGAAGGCTTTCAAGTTACGATTGCGTCTGATGGAGAAGAAGGCGTGAACACATATTTAAAAGGTTCATTTGATTTGATTATCCTTGACATTATGATGCCAAAGCTAGATGGCTTAGAGGTTGTACGAATCATTCGAGAAAAAAGTGCAGTTCCGATTTTAATGATGTCGGCAAAAGATACAGATGTTGATAAAGCTGTTGGATTAGGACTTGGAGCAGATGATTACATTTGTAAGCCGTTTTCTATGATTGAATTGGCTGCACGTGTAAAAGCAGGTATTCGGAGGTCTACGAAATACTCGGCTACAGAAACAATAGAAAAAATGATTCAAATTGGTGATTTAACAATTGATCCAATTAATTTTACTGTAGAAAAAAACGGGAAGCCTCTCAAACTTACTTTAAAAGAATTTGAGATTTTAAAGCTATTCGTAAAGAACCAAAATCGTGTATTTACGAAAGCGCAAATATATACGTTAGTTTGGAATGAAGAGTATTACGGTGACGATAACGTTATTAATGTTCATATGAGAAGATTGCGTGAGAAAATCGAAAGTGATCCATCTAATCCAGAATATATTAAAACGCTATGGGGCATCGGCTATAAGCTGGAAGTGATGTAATATGATCAATTTGTTAATAGGTATTATTTTTATATTGTTATGTGTTATTTATATGCAATATAAAATGAGAAAAAATAGTAGTAAAAATTTACGATACACATATGAAAAGTTAGAAAGTATTGTAAATGAAAAAACAGGTGAGACGTTACTCGTTATGACAGATGATCTAGAATTGCAAAAATTATTAGTGGCGATTAATCAATTATTAGATGCAAAACAGAAAACGAATGCAGATCATGCAAAAGTAGAAATTTCGATGAGAAAAATGCTTTCAAATATTTCGCATGACTTGAAAACACCACTAACAGTTATTCTTGGATATACAGAAATGTTAAATAAGGATAAAACGATAAATAAAGAAGAACAACAAATATTACTTGAGAAAGTGCATACGAAAACACTAGAAGTGATGGAATTAATTCATAAGTTTTTTGATTTAGCGAAATTAGAATCTGGTGACAAAGCAATTGAAATGACAAAAATAAATATGAATGAAGTTTGCCGCGAGAAGATTTTATCATTTTATGATTTAGTGACGACGAAAGGTTTTCAGGTTCATATTGATATACCAGAAAGAAATATATATGCACTTGGAAATGTAGAAGTATTAGGTAGGGTATTGAATAATTTAATATCAAATGCAATTACATATGGAGACGATGGAAAGGCACTCGGTATGACGTTAAGAGATGATGACACGGGCGTGTATATAGATGTATGGGATAAAGGAAAAGGGATTGATGAATCTCATATTGATAAAGTGTTTGAGCGTATGTACACACTTGAAGATTCAAGAAATAGATTGTACCAAGGAAGCGGTCTAGGATTAACGATTACGAAACGGCTTGTGGAAGCGATGGACGGAAAAATTCATCTTTCTAGTAAACCGTATGAAAAAACAATTTTTACAATTGCATTAATAAAGATACAGTTTTAGCTTGTAGAGCAGTAGATTCTACAAGCTTTTTTTCAGCGTAAGGAATTTGTAAGAAACGGGTAAGAAAAAAGAGATTTCCGTTGTCTATTATAGAAATATAGAGTATTGCGAAAGGGGAAAGTAACATGACATATATATTAAAAACAAACCAGTTAACGAAGGTGTTTAAAGGGAAAGAAGTTATTTCCGGTGTTAACATGCATGTGAAAAAAGGAGAAATTTACGGTTTTTTAGGACCAAACGGTGCTGGTAAAACAACGATTATGAAAATGATTACAAATTTAATAAAACCGACGAGTGGTGATATTGAAATCTTCGGTGAGAAATTAACAGATACATCTTATGAAGTATTAAAAAGAATGGGGACAATTATTGAATACCCAATCTTTTATGATAAATTAACGGCGAAAGAAAACTTAGACCTACATTGTGAATACATGGGCTACTACGATAAAAATGCAATTGACCATGCTTTACATTTAGTGAAACTACAAGGGGTAGATAATAAAAAAGTAAAAGATTTTTCATTAGGAATGAAACAACGACTCGGTATTGCAAGAGCAATCGTGACAAAGCCAGAATTGCTCATTTTAGATGAACCAATTAACGGTTTAGATCCAATTGGTATTAAAGAGTTACGAGACTTATTTAAAATGCTCTGCAAAGAATATGGCATTACATTATTAGTTTCTAGTCATATTTTAGGTGAAATGGAACTAATGGCCGATACAATTGGTGTGATTCAAAATGGAAAACTAATAAAAGAAGTTTCAATGAAGAGTATTAACGGAAAACAAACAGAGTACATTGAAATCACTGTTCCTGATGTGAAACGTGCAGCTTATATTTTAGAAGATAAACTTGGTATAAAAAACTACAAAATAATGAGTGGAACCATGATTCGTGTGTATGATACGTTAGCGTCTCAGCAGGCCATTTCAAAAGCACTTATTATGAACGATGTGGAAATTGAAAGTATTAATAAGAAACATAGTTCCTTAGAAGAATATTTCTTAAATGTAATGGATGGAGAGGGCATTCATGCTTAATGGATTGTTAGTGAATCTACTAAGTGGATTGATCGTAATGTTCATAAGTGGGATTTTATATTATAGAAAACCTGAGCGGAAATGGTTGTTAATTCTAATAGTAATAGGAATGTTAAGCTTCGTTACTGCTGGAATTAGAATGTTAGCAGCATAAAGACAGTTATATAAAGAATGGAGGAGTGGTTTGTATGCTTAGATTAATGAAGCTCGAATGGAAGAAACATAAATTATCTAGTTACTTTAAAGGGGTAGCAATTTGTATTATAGCAATTTTCGCTGCAGTAAGCCTTATGGCGTTGGGAATGAAAGCCGAGGGAGACGTGCTCTTCTTTGACTTCACGCAACAAATGGTTTTAATAAACACTTTTATTAGGATAACATTCATTATTTTTAGTTCGGTCATTTTATCACGTTTAGTAATTGATGAGTATAAGAACAAAACGATGCAATTATCGTTTATGTACCCGCTGCAAAGGAAAATGCTAATGAGGGCGAAATTAACAATTGTTTTTTGTTTTTGTTTTGTGAGCACGATTATCGCTACTTTCAGTATCAGTTTGCTTGTATATTTTGTGAGTCCAATGATGGGACTGATTGAAACACCAGCTACGATAGGTGAAATAATATCTATCGTTCCAACTACTTTTATAAGTGCATTTATGATATCTGGTATAAGTTTAATTCCTTTATTTTTTGGGATGAGAAAGAAATCGACACCCACAACAATTACTTCTGCAGTAATAATCGGAATGCTAATTAGTAGTAACTTTGGTCCTGGAAACGGTCAAGTAAGTCTGTTTAATTTTATAGCTATCCCAATAGTGCTCTGTTTATTAGGAATTTTCATCAGTTATCTTTCATATCGTAAAATCGATAAGATTGATGTGGTGTGAAGCAAGCTTAAAACAACAATGAACTGGGGTATGAATGGTGAAAAAGATAATAGTAATTGCAATATTATTCATTACAATTGCTAGTGCGGTTTTTGGTTTTAAGGTGTTTCAGGGGAAAGGTTTTAAGAAAGAAAAGTCTTTTGAGATAAATAATATAAAAGAAATAGAAGTAGATAATGAAAACTGGAATCTTGAATTTAAAAGTACAGACGCTAATAAAATAGTAATTTCCGCTCAAGGTGAACAAGTAGATAAAGAGATAGATCCTGTCAAAATAGAAAATGATGAAAATAAAATTGTGATTAAACAAAAACAAAAGATGAACAGATTTTTTAATGGTTTCACGTTTAGGAAGAAAAATAGTATATCTATAGCTATTCCGAAGAAAGAAATAGATAAAATTGCATTAAATAATAAATCGGGTGATGTGAAAATAAGAGATATAGTAGTAAAAAATATCATGACAAAAGGCAAGTCTGGAGATGAAATGATTGTAGGACTATCAGCCGAGAAAGGTGAATTCATATCGCAAAGTGGAGAGTTAGTTTTAAAAGGTAGTTCAGTACAAGAATTAAATATAAAGTCTACGACTGGTGATAACTATATAACAAATGTAAGTAACTCAAATATGAACATCACATCAACATCTGGGGAAGTATTACTGAAAGATATGACAGAAGGAAAATCATTATTTATAGAAACAAAATCAGGTGATATTGGCGTACGGTATAAAGGTGTCCCTGCATCATTGAAGCTTATGGCTAAAAGTAATTCGGCTGACGTAATAGTGGATTTAAAAGGACTTAAGAAAGATAAAAATACAGACAAAATAAAAGTAGGAACGATTGGTGATGCAAAAAATGAAGCGAAGATTTTAAGTGAAACAGGAGTCATTTATATTGATTAAGTCCAAGGAGGAAGGAGGAATATCATGCTACGTCTTATGAAGTTAGAATTGAAGAAGTTTAAGTTTGGATGGTATGTGAGGGGGGCAGTTATTGCAAATATTATTATACTGGCATTATTAATTTTTGTTAGTTTCATTGCACAAATAGAAGGAGATCCAGAAATAAGAGATCCGCAGATGATTTTGTTAATGGCTAGTACAGTAGTAAGAGCAACATTTATTATTTTTGGTAGTGTATTAATAGCAAGGTTAATAATTGACGAATATAAAAATAAAACAATACTACTCATGTTTTCTTATCCCATTAATCGAAAGAAAATGATGGCTAGTAAGTTGGCTATTACAGCGATAGTAACATTTATAACAGTTATTGTATCTAACATTTTAGTAGTAGGAATTTTCTTTGGGATAGATAGTTGTTTTTCAATTATTCCTCATTCATTCACAGTAGATCAATTGGTGCAAGAAGGAATAAAACTAGTTCCTTTAGCCATTGCAACTGCGGGGATGAGTTTAATCCCATTATATTTCGGAATGCGTAAACGTTCAGTGCCAACTACAATTGTTTCATCTCTTATCGTTGTCTCAATTGCAATGAATACCAACCCAGAGTTTCCTACAGCAACTTTACTTCCCCTTCAACTAGCATTGGCGGCAATTGGAGTTGTGATTGCATATTACGGCATTAAAAATATAGAGAAGGAAGATATAACTGTATGAAAAGAATAAGAAAAAGAGTTGGCGTTACACCAACTCTTTTTTGTATATGTATGTTTCGGTACTACTCTGTAAATTTAGAGTGTGTGCTTAAATACTTTTGCACTCCTGGAGAAATGTTAAAGTTATTAGGACTTTTATATTCGATAGTAAACTCTCCGTCTCCACTTGTTTCAAAGGCGATTGCATAGCTATTCATTTTAGCATCGTAAGAAGTGTTTTTGACTTCTGCATCTAGATTAAAATATTTTGTAATATATTCTTTTGATTCCGTAATTGCTGCTTGTTTTCCCCAAGGGGTACCATAATAGGTGAAATAAAGAGATACACTAATAACTCCAATAATAGAAGTTAATAAAATAGTGCCCATAGCTATTTTTTTATTCTTTGTATTCAATTTGGTTACTCCTCTTCATAGTATGTATTCATTTTAACCTATCTTTTCCATAAAACAACTATTAAGAAAAAATAGTTTCACATGAAACAAGTTACAGAAAAAGACAAGATATGTAAACATCTTGTCTTTTTTGTCGTTACATTTTAGGAGCTTCCATTCCAGCCGCAGCCCATTCTTCTTTTGCGGGGCCATATACGCCAGGAACTGTTAAGCCAGCTTGTCGCATTAAAACCGTCATTTGTCCGCGGTGGTGATTTTGATGATTAATGAGTGTCATTAAAAATATAGAATTCGGCATAGGGCGACCAAAGAAGTCATTAATAGTAGCTAAGTCTTTATCAGTCCATTTACTTTGAAGTGTTTCAACAAAAGCCGCGTTTACTTTACGGTATTCATCTGCAATTGTTTTTGCAGAAGTTGGAACAGGATAATCTTTCGTTTCTCCTTCAAACTTTAGCCCTGTGCCAGATAGTATCACAGGAACTGCCGTCACGATGTGCCAAGCAATTCTTCCTAACGTCCAGTGCCCAGGTGCAATTTCCTGTGATAAAGATGCATCGGTTAATGAATCAAGCATTTTCTGAGTAGACTCAGCCTCGTATGTCCATGATTGTAAAAAGCCTTCAATTGTTTGGTACATAGTTATCCCTCCTATTTTTGTTCATAGATTAAATTCGTGAGAGATAATATAATCCCTGTTCCACAAGAAATAATTAATTAAGCATTGCTACAATATGAAAACAATATTAGACCGTAAAGGTGGAAGCGAGTTTCTGCATATAAAGTATAAAAATGATAAGGAATACGTATTATTGGGAAATGCTGATGATTACAGAGAGTTATTTCAAATAGTAGGTAGGTTGAAAATAGCAAATGGAATAGAATTGAGATTACAAGATAAGAAATTAAAGAGAAAGTTAACTTTAAAACGAAGTGTATTCAATATAATCATGTATTCACTTGTTATATATATTATGTACAAAGCCTATATTAATTTTCTGCCATAATAGGAAAAGACGGCTTCACATATATGAAGTCGTCTTTTAATTAACTTTCTTCCCACTTTTCCTCATCAACCATAAGAAATAAGGTGTTCCAAGTATAGCAACTTTTTTCGCCGGTTTATCTAATTTTGTTTCCCCTTCAGTATGTTTAATTGTTATAGTTTGCTTTTTATCTTCTATCGTTGTTACCTTTTTCTCCTCTTTTTTGCTGTCCGCATTCAACAGCGAATAGAAGAACAACCATGAAAATACTAAGAATTTTCTTCATCTTCTTTCCCAAAATAAGTTTTTTATTCGTAATTATATTTTTAAAATTTTGCTGAAAAATAACGAATTATACGAATATCGTTATGTAAGATTAAAATCCATATGTGTATGAAGAATTTAGAAAAGGAATTTCATTTAACTAGAGAGGCGAAAGTACAAGCAAAAGGAGATAGTATCGCATGTAATAATTATTAGAATGTACGGGATAAATCTATATTTATCTCCACTGAATAAAGCTTTCGGTCTGATTTGATAAATGTTTTTTAATTTCTTACTTGTACTTATAAGATTGAATTTGAAGGAAGGAATCAACATGTCTTCATGGCTCAATAATACAAATGGATATTGTAGTTGTAATAATCAAAATGGTGTACATGTTGATTCGTGTTGTTTTAGTTGTGATGGGACAGTCCCTAAGCTTGGTCCAACAGGTCCAACAGGTCCAACAGGTCCAACAGGTCCAACAGGTCCAATGGGTTCAACAGGTCCAACGGGATCAACCGGTTCAACAGGATCAACGGGTTCAACAGGTCCAACCGGAGCGACAGGTTCAACAGGTCCGACGGGAGCAACAGGTCCAACGGGATCAACGGGTTCAACGGGTTCAACAGGAGCAACAGGTCCGACGGGTTCAACAGGTCCGACGGGAGCAACAGGAGCAACAGGTCCAACCGGAGCAACGGGAGCAACAGGAGCAACAGGTCCAACAGGTCCAACGGGTTCAACAGGTCCAACGGGATCAACGGGAGCAACAGGATCAACGGGTTCAACAGGTCCAACCGGAGCGACAGGTTCAACAGGAGCAACAGGTCCGACGGGAGCAACGGGAGCAACGGGAGCAACAGGATCAACGGGTTCAACAGGAGCAACAGGTCCGACGGGATCAACAGGTCCGACGGGAGCAACAGGTCCAACAGGATCAACGGGAGCAACAGGTCCAACGGGATCAACAGGTCCGACGGGATCAACAGGTCCAACGGGATCAACAGGTCCAACAGGAGCGACGGGATCAACAGGTCCGACGGGATCAACAGGTCCAACGGGATCAACAGGTCCGACGGGATCAACAGGATCAACGGGTTCAACAGGTCCAACCGGAGCAACAGGTACAAGTATCACGGCGACATATGCATTTGCAAATAATACGTCGGGAACAGCGATATCTGTAGTTCTTGGTGGAACGAATGTCCCGCTTCCAAATAATCAAAACATCGGTCCAGGAATTACTGTTTCTGGTGGAAACACAGTATTTACGGTTGCAAATGCTGGTAATTATTATATTTCATATACAATTAATATAACGGCTTCATTATTAGTCAGTTCACGGATTACAATTAATGGAGGGGCACTTGCTGGGACGATTAATGCTCCTGCGGTAGCAACCACATCATTTAGTGCAACAATCATTACAACTCTCGCAGCAGGAGATGCTATTAGCTTGCAATTATTTGGTTTGTTAGCTGTCGCAACATTATCAACAACTACTCCAGGAGCAGTGTTAACGATAATAAGATTAAGTTAAACTATAACTCTCTTACTCTTTTAAGATTAAGAGAGTTTCTACATATAATAAGAAGTTAATGAAGTAAAGCATAGTTATACAAAAGTCAGAATATTATGATTGTAACGCTATGGTGACTATAATATAATGAAAATAACCATCATGAATGAACATTCATTTATTTTTATGTATTTGAAGGGGGAATGAAGGTGGAAAAACCATGGTTGAAAAGTTATCCAGAGGAAATTCCGAGTACGATTTCTTATGATATTCAGCCGCTTCATAGATATGTAGAACAGATGGCTTCTCGCTACCCAGAAAAGAAAGCGCTTCACTTTTTAGGGAAGGATATTACGTTTTCGGACTTCCATGATAAGGTGAAGAGGTTTGCAAATTATCTTCAAAAGCTCGGTGTGGAAAAGGGTGATCGAGTTGCTATTATGTTGCCGAATTGTCCGCAAGCTGTAATTGGTTATTACGGCACATTACTTGCGGGAGGTATCGTAGTACAAACAAATCCACTGTATACAGAGAGAGAATTAGAATATCAGCTTCATGACTCGGGAGCAAAAGTAAT
This sequence comes from Bacillus sp. GMa5/1, assembly GCF_050172015.1. NCBI lineage: Bacteria > Bacillati > Bacillota > Bacilli > Caryophanales > Bacillaceae > Bacillus > Bacillus sp. GMa5/1. The sequence continues at coordinate 89,252 of NZ_JBNLYC010000002.1, forward strand.
TCTTTGTCTCGATTTAGTGTTTCCAAGAGTAACGAATGTTCAATCTGCTACAAAAATTGAGCATATTATCGTAACTCGTATTGCGGACTTTTTACCATTCCCTAAAAATCTATTGTATCCATTTGTGCAGAAAAAACAGTCAAATTTAGTTGTGAAAGTATCAGAGAGTGAAACGATTCATCTTTGGAATTCAGTAGAAAAAGAAGTGAATACGGATGTTGAGGAGCCTTGTGATCCTGAAAATGATCTAGCTCTTTTACAGTACACAGGAGGAACAACCGGATTTCCGAAAGGCGTTATGTTAACGCATAAAAACCTCGTCTCTAACACGTTAATGGGAGTTCAATGGTTATATAATTGCAAAGAAGGAGAAGAAGTCGTTCTTGGGGTTCTTCCATTTTTCCACGTGTACGGCATGACGGCTGTTATGAATTTGAGTGTTATGCAAGGATACAAAATGGTCCTTATTCCAAAGTTTGATATGAAAATGGTTTTTGAAGCGATTAAGAAGCATAAAGTGACACTATTTCCAGGGGCACCAACTATTTATATCGCTCTTTTAAATAGCCCACTTTTAAAAGAATACGATATTTCTTCTATTCGTGCTTGTATTAGTGGATCAGCACCACTGCCAGTAGAAGTACAGGAAAAGTTCGAAACAGTTACAGGTGGTAAACTAGTAGAGGGATATGGTTTAACAGAATCCTCTCCAGTTACACATAGTAATTTTTTATGGGAAAAGCGAGTGCCAGGTAGCATTGGAGTTCCGTGGCCAGATACAGAAGCGATCATTATGTCACTTGAGACTGGTGAGGCATTACCGCCAGGAGAAATAGGGGAAATTGTAGTGAAAGGTCCTCAAATTATGAAAGGATACTGGAATAAGCCAGAGGAAACAGCGGCTGTATTGCAAGATGGCTGGCTCCATACAGGTGATGTTGGCTACATGGATGAAGATGGATTTTTCTATGTAAAAGATCGCAAGAAAGATATGATTGTCGCGAGTGGATTTAATGTGTATCCTCGTGAAGTTGAAGAAGTATTATATGAGCATGAAAAAGTGCAAGAAGTAGTGACAATTGGAGTTCCAGATCCGTACCGAGGAGAGACAGTTAAAGCATTTGTTGTGTTAAAAGAAGGTACGGAGTGCTCTGAGGAAGAATTAAATCAGTTTGCACGTAAATATTTAGCGGCTTATAAAGTGCCGAAAGTATATGAGTTTAGAGATGAATTGCCAAAAACGACAGTAGGGAAAATTTTGCGCCGTGTTCTAATAGATGAAGAGAAGAGAAAGAATGAGGATGAGCAAACGGGCTAAGGCCCTTTCTTTTTGAAAAAATAGGATTGACACTTTTCTAAATAGTCAGTATTATAAGAATATGAATGACTATTCATTCAGTCATCTTCTTGAAGGGGACAGTAAAGTGAAGAAAAATAGACCGAAATACAATCAAATTATTGATGCGGCAGTCATTGTGATTGCGGAGAATGGGTACCACCAAGCGCAAGTTTCTAAAATCGCAAAGCAAGCTGGGGTAGCTGATGGCACGATTTATTTATATTTTAAAAATAAAGAAGATATATTAATATCCTTATTCCAAGAGAAGATGGGAGAATTTGTCGAAACAATTCGTCAAAAAACAGCAGGAATTGAAAGCGCTGTATCGAAGTTATTCATGTTGGTAGAAACGCACTTCTTGCTGTTGTCGCAAAATGATCCTCTTGCTATCGTTACGCAATTAGAGCTGAGGCAGTCCAATCAAGACTTGCGCCTTAAAATAAATGAAGTATTAAAAGGCTACTTACAAGTTATGGATGAGATTTTAGAGACTGGTATAAAACAAGGTGAATTTCAAGCAGATTTAAATGTTCGCGTGGCAAGACAAATGATCTTTGGAACAGTGGATGAAGTTGTGACCAATTGGGTAATGAGCGATCATAAGTATGATCTGGTCGCACTTTCAAAAACGGTACACGGGCTACTTATTGCAGCTTGTGGTTATCGTCAATAATGGGAGGGATCATGTTGAAATTCCTATCTGTAAGAGTTGAAGATCATATCGCGGTGGCGACGTTAAATCACGCACCAGCGAATGCGATGTCTTCACAAGTTATGCATGACGTTACTGAATTAATTGATCAAGTGGAAAAGGATGATAACATTCGTGTTGTTGTTATTCATGGTGAAGGACGTTTCTTCTCAGCGGGAGCAGATATTAAAGAATTTACATCTGTTACTGAAGCGAAGCAAGCAACAGAATTAGCACAGCTTGGACAAGTTACGTTTGAGCGTGTTGAAAAATGTTCAAAACCAGTTATTGCGGCAATTCATGGAGCGGCACTGGGCGGCGGCCTTGAGTTTGCTATGTCTTGCCACATGCGCTTTGCAACTGAAAGTGCAAAACTTGGTTTACCTGAATTAACACTTGGATTAATTCCTGGCTTTGCAGGTACACAGCGCTTACCACGTTATGTTGGGAAAGCGAAAGCTTGTGAAATGATGTTAACAAGCACACCAATTACTGGTGCAGAAGCATTAAAGTGGGGACTTGTTAACGGATTGTTCTCTGAAGAATCTCTTTTAGATGATACGCTTAAAGTTGCAAAACAAATTGCTGGAAAAAGTCCAGCAACAACTCGTGCTGTACTAGAGTTATTGCAAACGACAAAATCGTCTCATTACTATGAAGGTGTACAACGTGAATCACAGATTTTTGGTGAAGTATTTACGAGTGAAGATGGAAGAGAAGGTGTAGCTGCATTTTTAGAAAAGCGTAAACCTTCATTTAGTGGCAGGTAGTTCAATTATTTTTTTAATATAAATTAACAGAAAATTAAAATTGATAGAATCTTTCTGAAAAACAAGGGGGTAAATGGAATGAACATCTACGTACTCATGAAACGAACATTTGATACAGAAGAAAAAATCGTAATTAAAAACGGTGCAATTTACGATGGCGAAGCGGAATTCATCATCAACCCTTACGATGAATATGCAATTGAAGAAGCAATTCAAGTAAGAGACGCACAAGGTGGAGAAGTTACAGTTGTAACAGTCGGTGGCGAAGATAGTGAGAAAGAACTTCGTACTGCATTAGCAATGGGCTGTGATAAAGCTGTATTAATTAATATTGAAGATGACGTAGAAAATGGTGACCAGTTCACGACAGCAAAAGTGCTTGCTGAATATTTAAAAGATAAAGATGCAGATTTAATTTTAGGGGGAAACGTTGCAATTGATGGTGCATCTGGACAAGTAGGACCACGCGTAGCTGAAGCGTTAAATATTCCGTATGTAACGACAATTACAAAACTTGAAATTGACGGTACAAATGTGAAGATTGAGCGTGATGTTGAAGGTGATACAGAAGTGATTGCGACTTCATTACCAGTTTTAGTAACAGCACAGCAAGGTTTAAATGAACCGCGTTACCCATCGCTTCCAGGTATTATGAAAGCGAAGAAAAAGCCGCTAGAAGAATTAGAATTAGATGATTTAGATTTAGAAGAAGATGATGTGGAAGCAAAGACAAAAACAATTGAAATCTATTTGCCTCCTAAGAAAGATGCAGGAAAAGTGTTACAAGGCGAGCTGCAAGATCAAGTAAAAGAACTTGTATCGTTGCTCCATACAGAAGCGAAAGTAATCTAATAAAATACGAAATTATATATGCAGGAGGGAAAATCTATGGCTCGTAAAGTATTAGTAATGGGTGAAGTTCGTGATGGATCGCTACGTAACGTTTCTTTTGAAGCGGTAGCAGCAGCAAAAACAATTGCAGAAGGCGGTGAAGTAGTAGGTCTTCTAATTGGAGACAGCGTTGCCTCTTTTGCAAATGAATTGATTCATTACGGTGCAGATCGCGTTGTGACAGTTGAAAATGATAAATTAAAATCATATACATCTGATGGTTATGCACAAGCGTTTTTAGCTGTACATGCTGAAGAAAATCCAGAAGGTATTGTCTTTGGACATACAGCACTTGGCAAAGATTTATCACCAAAATTAGCAGCGAAGCTTGAAGCTGGTTTAATTTCTGACGTAACTGCTTTAGAGGTTGAAGGTGGAAATGTTATCTTCACTCGTCCAATTTACTCAGGTAAAGCATTCGAGAAGAAGATTGTAACAGACGGCATCTTATTTGCGACAGTGCGTCCAAATAACATTGCAACTCTGGAAAAAGATGAGTCTCGCAGCGGTGACGTATCTTCTATTACAGTTGATGTGAAAGATTTACGTACAATCATTCAAGATGTTGTCCGTAAAACAGCAGAAGGTGTGGATCTTTCTGAAGCGAAAGTTATTATCGCTGGTGGACGCGGTGTGAAGAGTGAAGAAGGCTTTAAACCATTAAAAGAGTTAGCTGACGTACTAGGCGGCGCTGTTGGGGCATCTCGTGGTGCTTGTGACGCTGAATACTGTGATTACTCATTACAAATTGGTCAAACTGGTAAAGTTGTTACCCCAGACTTATACATTGCATGTGGTATTTCTGGTGCGATTCAGCATTTAGCAGGTATGTCTAACTCAAAAATAATCGTTGCGATTAATAAAGATCCAGAAGCAAGTATCTTTAAAGTAGCTGACTACGGTATTGTCGGTGACTTATTCGAAGTTGTACCTCTTTTAACAGAAGAGTTTAAAAAGTTAAAAGTACATTCATGATTTTAGTACCCTTGAGTTCCAAGTGAAGTACCCCTATATATAGAAAAAGGTGAGAGATCCCCTGTCTCTCATCTTTTTAGTATTTAATCCGTATTTTTATATAGTATAAAGGAACATTTTTTTGTTACAATACATAACGATACATATTATTCGCCACGTATATAAGTTAATGATATACTCTTGGTAGAATATACTTGAAGGAGGAAATAAAATGGCAATTGTAAACGCAAATGACCAAAGCTTCGCAGCTGAAACTAGCGAAGGTGTTGTATTATTAGATTTCTGGGCACCTTGGTGTGGACCTTGTAAAATGATCGCTCCTGTATTAGAGGAAATCGATGCAGAACTAGGCGAAAAAGTAAAAGTAGTAAAAGTAGACGTTGATGAAAACCAAGAAACTGCTCGTCAATTCGAAGTAATGAGCATTCCAGCTCTTTTCGTATTAAAAGACGGTAAAGTAGTTGATCAAGCGTTAGGTTACAAACCGAAAGAAGCGTTAGTAGAATTAGTTTCTAAACACTTCTAAAATAAAAAAAGCTACCATTTGGTAGCTTTTTTTATTTTCTTTTTTACAGTCTTTCCGTTACAATAAAAGAACGTATGTTGGGTGTTTGGGCATAGTATGTTTTCAAGGGAAAATAAAAATGCTAAGTATGTAGAAATGGAGGGAGACGAGTGCACGAACATTTGAAAGAGAAGTTGGCTATTTTACCAGATCAACCTGGTTGTTATTTGATGAAAGATAAGCAAGGAACGGTTATATATGTAGGAAAGGCAAAAGTGCTTAAAAATCGTGTGCGCTCGTACTTTACTGGTTCACATGATGGGAAAACACTGCGGCTTGTAGGAGAAATTGTTGATTTTGAATATATTGTAACTTCTTCGAATTTAGAAGCACTTATTTTAGAGTTAAATCTAATTAAAAAATATGATCCGAAATATAATATTCAATTAAAAGATGATAAAACATATCCTTTTATTAAAATTACAGCGGAGAAGCAACCTCGCTTACTCATTACTCGAAACGTAAAAAAAGATAAGGGGAAATATTTTGGTCCTTATCCAAATGCACAATCTGCTCATGAAACGAAAAAACTGCTAGATCGTATGTATCCACTTCGGAAATGCACGAATATGCCAGATAAAGTTTGTTTGTATTATCATATGGGTCAATGTTTAGCGCCTTGTGTGAAAGAAGTGACGGAAGAACAAAATAAAGAAATTGTAGATGAAATTATTAAGTTTTTAAATGGTGGACATAAAGAAGTTCGTTCAGAACTAGAAATAAAAATGTATGAGGCCTCAGAGAAACTAGAGTTTGAACGTGCAAAAGAGTTGCGTGATCAAATTGCTCATATTGATGCGATTATGGAAAAGCAAAAGATGATTATGAGTGACTTAGTGGATCGTGATGTGTTTGGATATGCAGTGGATAAAGGATGGATGTGTGTTCAAGTTTTCTTCGTTCGAAAAGGAAAGCTAATTGAACGTGATGTTTCTATGTTTCCAATTTACGATGAACCAGAAGAGGGTTTTTTAACGTTTATCGGCCAATTTTATGAAAACAGTAGTCATTTTAAGCCGAAGGAAATTGTCGTTCCAGGAAGTATAGACTCGGAATTAGTAGAGCGCTTTTTAGAAGTGGAAGCGACGCAGCCGAAACGTGGTAAGAAAAAAGACCTTGTAGAATTGGCAAATAAAAATGCGAAGATTGCTCTTGAAGAGAAGTTTTACTTAATTGAACGTGATGAAGAACGAACGATTAAAGCGGTAGATCATTTAGGGAAGCAGCTTGGGATTGAAACGCCATATCGTATTGAAGCGTTTGATAACTCAAATATTCAAGGAACAAATCCCGTTTCTGCAATGATTGCTTTTATCGATGGGAAACCGGCGAAGAAAGAGTATCGAAAATATAAAATTAAAACGGTTCAAGGACCAGATGATTATGAGTCTATGAGAGAAGTTGTGAGGCGCCGTTATACAAGGGCGCTTAAAGAAAATTCACCTTTACCTGATTTGATTATTATTGATGGAGGAAAAGGCCATCTAGCGGCTGCAAGTGATATTTTAGAGAATGAGCTCGGATTATATATTCCGATGGCAGGTCTTGTAAAAGATGATAAACATAAAACCTCCCATTTAATTATTGGGGATCCACCGGAACCTGTGATGCTTGAGAGAAATAGCCAAGAATTTTATTTATTGCAGCGTATTCAAGATGAGGTGCATCGATTTGCGATTACATTCCATCGTCAATTACACGGGAAATCTGTCATTCAATCAGCATTGGATGATATTCCAGGAATCGGTGATAAACGGAAAAAGGTATTGTTAAAACATTTTGGTTCATTAAAGAAGATGAAAGAAGCTTCTATAGAGGAATTTGTCGAAGCGGGTATGCCGAAAAATGTCGCGGAGACGATTTATACGTATTTAACAGATAAGAAGACGTTGTAGTTTACAACGTCTTCTGTTTTTTGGTATAATTTCTGAAGATTTAAAATAAATGCATCTGAATGAAAATACAAAAAAGTCAACTAAACTGATATGTCTAGTTGACTGTAGGTAATGATTACACTTCAATGAGATCTTTTATATCCCATTTTACAAGAAATGTAATAGAGTCAGAACGTTTTTTCTTTTCTTCGTATGACTCTGCAACGACGTTCCGTTGCTTTTGGATTTGTTCAGCGATGAATCCGGCTTCTAGTTGATAAGAAGAATGTCGTTTTTGTTTTTGACGTTCTGCGATGAGTGTGCCTTTAAGTTGGAACTGCATTTCACGACGCTTATGTTCAACAATGCTTAAAGTGCCCCAGCCAGCCTTTTCAAAGAACTGAATGACTTCTTCAATTGTTTCTAGCGGATATTTTCTTGCAAGGTTTCTACCAGACCAGTATAAAATACCATCTAAATCGTTGCCGATTAAATCAGGTAGTAATTCTTCACGTAGCAATTCATAAGCGAAGGCGTTCAATGAAACATCTTCTAAAGATGTTGTATCGATTGTATGTTTACTCACAATATTCCCCTCTTTCTATAGGGATTATTATATAACATTTCACATTTATAAAAACAGATTTTTCTTTAGGAAAATCTGAATATATAAGAAGAAAAAAAGAATTGGCAAATTATATGCAAATTATGTATACGTTTTCTTGACGCTTCGACAAAAATAGGAGTAAAATGAACTTGGTATCAAATTATGCTGAAATATTTCGAATAATTTTTTCAGTTTTTCTTATGCCAATAGTGAAAAAACATTATTGTCATAAACTAATCTGAAAACAGCAGTCAAACATTCAAGGGGGGTAATGGGGACATGAAAGGCCGCGAGTATACGTTTCGTAAGTGGCACTCATTAATGGGGGTCATCCCGGTTGGTGTCTTTTTGACGCAACATTTAATTGTAAACAACTTTGCAACACGAGGAGCAGAGGCTTTTAACAAAGCTGCAGGCTTTATGGAGCTCCTTCCATTCCGGTATGCGCTAGAAATTTTCATCATCTTTTTACCGATACTGTACCATGCTATATATGGCTTATATATTGCATTTACAGCTAAGAACAATGCGGTTTCTTACGGTTATTTCCGTAACTGGATGTTCGTTTTCCAAAGAATTTCAGGTATCGTTACGCTGATCTTCATTTCTTGGCACGTCTGGGAAACTCGTATTCAAGCAATGTTAGGTAAAGAGGTAAACTATGATATGATGGCAGATATTTTAAACAATCCAGCTATGTTTGCATTCTACTTAGTTGGTGTTGTTTCAACAATTTTCCACTTTGCAAATGGACTATGGACATTCTGCATCAGCTGGGGAATTACAGTATCTCCACGTTCACAAAGAATCTCTACTTATGTAACATTAGCTATTTTCTTAGGTTTATCTTATGTAGGTGTGAGTGCATTATTAGCGTTCATCGATCCACAGCTAGCAAACCAGTAAGGAGTGGGAGAGCATGAAAGGGAAACTTATAGTAGTCGGCGGTGGCTTGGCTGGCTTAATGGCAACGATTAAAGCGGCAGAAGCAGGAGTAAATGTTGAACTGTTTTCTTTAGTACCAGTAAAACGTTCACATTCTGTATGTGCTCAGGGCGGAATTAACGGTGCCGTAAATACGAAAGGTGAAGGGGATTCTCCATGGATCCACTTTGACGATACAATTTATGGTGGGGACTTCTTAGCGAACCAACCACCAGTTAAAGCAATGTGTGAAGCAGCACCTGGTATCATTCATTTAATGGACCGTATGGGTGTTATGTTCAACCGTACGGAAGAAGGACTTCTTGATTTCCGTCGATTTGGTGGAACGCAACATCACCGTACAGCATTTGCTGGTGCAACAACTGGACAGCAATTACTTTATGCATTAGATGAGCAAGTACGTCGTCACGAAGTAGCAGGACTTGTAACGAAATATGAAGGTTGGGATTTCTTACGAGCTGTTGTTGATGATGAAGGTGTGTGCCGAGGAATCGTTGCACAAGACTTACAAACTATGGAGATTAGAAGTTTCGGAGCAGATGCCGTGATTATGGCAACAGGGGGCCCTGGTATCATTTTCGGAAAATCAACAAACTCCATTATCAATACAGGTACAGCAGCTTCTGCTGTATATCAACAAGGCGCATATTATGCAAACGGTGAGTTCATTCAAATTCACCCAACGGCAATTCCTGGAGACGATAAATTACGTCTTATGAGTGAATCTGCACGTGGTGAAGGTGGACGTGTTTGGACATATAAAGATGGTAAACCATGGTACTTCTTAGAAGAAAAATATCCGGCTTACGGAAACCTTGTACCTCGTGACATCGCAACGCGTGAAATCTTTGATGTTTGCGTAGAGCAAAAACTAGGTATTAACGGTGAAAACATGGTGTACTTAGATCTTTCTCATAAAGATCCAAAAGAACTAGATATTAAACTAGGTGGAATTATTGAAATCTATGAGAAATTTACAGGGGATGATCCTCGTAAACTACCGATGAAAATCTTCCCAGCTGTTCACTATTCAATGGGCGGACTATGGGTTGATTATAAACAGATGACAAATATTCCAGGTTTATTTGCAGCAGGTGAGTGTGATTATTCTATGCACGGTGGTAACCGTCTTGGTGCAAACTCACTATTATCAGCAATTTATGGTGGTATGGTAGCAGGACCAAACGCAATTGAGTATATGAAAGGTCTTTCTAAATCATCTGATGCTGTTTCATCTACTGTATATGAGCAAAATGAATTAATCGAAACAGAGAAATTTAACAATATTTTAACGATGGATGGTAACGAAAATGCGTATGTTCTTCATAAAGAGCTTGGAGAATGGATGACAGATAACGTTACAGTAGTTCGTGAAAATAAAAAATTATTAGAAACAGATGCGAAAATTGAAGAATTAATGGCTCGTTACAAACGTATTAACATTAACGATACAGCAAGATGGAGTAACCAAGGTGCTTCATTTACACGCCAACTTGCAAATATGTTTGAGTTAGCACGTGTTATTACAATTGGCGCATATAACCGTAATGAGAGCCGTGGGGCGCATTACAAACCTGAATTCCCAAATCGTGATGATGCAAACTTCTTAAAAACTACGATGGCAAAATTTGAGGGAGAAGGAAATGCACCAGCATTCCATTACGAGGACGTTGATATTTCGTTAATTAAACCACGTAAACGTGATTATTCTTCAAAACACGATGTAGCTGCTAAGGGTGAAGAGAAGGGGGATAAACAACATGTCTGAGAAAACAATCCGCCTCATCATTACGAGACAAGACGGGCCAGATGCGCAAGCGTTTGACCAAGAGTTTGAAATTCCATATCGTCCGAATATGAATATTATCTCAGCACTTATGGAAATCCGTCGTAATCCTGTTGATTCAAAAGGGAACCAAACAACTCCGATTGCATGGGATATGAACTGCTTAGAGGAAGTATGTGGTGCATGTTCGATGGTGATTAACGGAAAACCACGTCAATCATGTACGGCACTTATCGATCAATTAGAGCAACCAATTCGCTTAAAACCGATGAAGACATTCCCGGTTGTACGTGACTTGCAAGTTGATCGTAGTCGCATGTTTAATGCTCTAAAACGCGTTAAAGCGTGGATTCCAATTGATGGTACGTATGACCTAGGTCCAGGACCAAGAATGCCTGAGAAAAAGCGTCAATGGGCTTATGAGCTTTCAAAATGCATGACATGTGGTGTTTGCTTAGAATCATGTCCAAACGTAAACAGTAAGTCTGACTTTATTGGACCAGCACCGTTATCACAAGCTCGCTTATTCAACTCACATCCAACGGGTGAAATGCATAAAGCAGATCGCTTACGTGCAATTATGGGAGATGGAGGACTAGCAAACTGTGGTAACTCTCAAAACTGTGTGCAATCATGTCCGAAGGGTATTCCTTTAACAACTTCAATTGCGGCATTAAACCGTGATACAACAATTCAATCGTTCAAAGATTTCTTTGGTAGCGATAATAACTATTAATAAATATTGCCTCTTCATATCGAAGAGGCAATATTTATAACTTTATTTTTCTGTTTATTCTGTTTATTTAAAGGTGAAAAGGGGAGATAACAATGAAGAGGATTTCTTATATTGAAGACTTTGAGCAATGGGAAAGTGGTTTTTCGTTTTACAACCCTGTAAAGGTTCGTTTTGGTGAAGTAGATATGTTTGGACATGTAAATAATGTCGTTGCTTTTACTTATTTTGAAGAAGCTCGTATTGCGTTGTTTAAAGAACTTGGATTTATGCAAGAGTGGACACATGCATCATCAGAAACGATGATCGTTGTTGCGGATTTACAATGTAATTTTATTAAGCAAATATATTTTGATGAACAGCTGAAGGTGTATGTAAAGGCAGGATCGGTCGGGAATTCTTCTTTAGATTTACATTATATGGTGAAGAATGCAGCAGGAGAGGTTTGTTTAGTAGGTCGTGGAATGATGGTTCAAGCGTCGAAAAAAACAGGAAGAGGCGAACCATGGCCTGAAGAATGGAAGAAGAAATTACTACAATAATAGAGTGAAAGAAAAATAAGAGAGCAATTTGCTCTCTTATTTTTTGTCTTCCATCGCTTCTTCTAATGTTAAGTGATGTTTATATAGGTATGTAGCGTATGGATTACCAACGTAGCGTAAGTGCCATGGTTCATATGCATATTCTGTTGTATCTGTTTTATCTTCTAAGTAACGAATGACAAAGCCGAATTCATGAGCGTGTTCTGCGACCCATTTTCCTTCTGCTGTCTCTCCGAAGATAGGCTCTAATTGAAATTTAGCTGATTTTGAACTAATATCCATTGCTAAACCCGTTTGGTGTTCACTTGTACCAGGAATTGCGCTTACCGAATTAGCTTCGGCTTTTCCTTGGCGTCTAACGTATGTATCATGCAACGATTTTTGGCGTTTGTATGAACGATAACCAGATACAGCTGTAAGATCAAGCCCTTCTTTTTTCGCAGCTTTAAACATGTTTTCAAGTGCCTCTGCAGCATCTTTTCGCAGCAATGTTTTTTCTTTATCTTTTGGACTAATAAATGGTACATTTGGTCTCGTTAAGTCTTCAGGAATGTATCCATCTGGTAGTTTTCGATGTTTATTAATTAAGACAAGATTAGATTTGGGATTTGTTACCACTGAAAAGTCATTGTCTATTTTCTTTGCATTATGATCAGCTTTTGGAAAAGCAGGAATCTCTTCTTTTTTATGGTTATTATGCTTTTGACTTTCGACAGCTTTTGCTTCATTATGTAGTGGTGTTTTAGAACCAAAGTAAGCGAAAGATGTGATCCCGATTACAATAGTAGTGGCAGAAATAATTATTATCTTTTTCATGATGCCTTGTAATCACAGTCCCTTCTTAATAAAATGTGTAATGTTTTTTTTATTATAAATCTAGTTTGTTGGAAAAGGAATATAAGAGTCATAACGTAATAGAAATGCAAAGAAAATGTCAGAAAATGTGTGAATTTGTAGTATTTTTTTATATAATTCATTTCTTATCTTTCATGAAATGCATTTTTTATGTAATATATATACATAAGAAGATGTAGCGATTATCGAGAATAGAGAACTTCTTGTATAGACTGGGAGTGAATGGGAATGGATTTTGCAACAATTATTGGACTTATTTTAGGATTTGTAGCAGTGGTAGTAGGGATGGTCGTCAAGGGCGCTGACATAACAGCCTTATTAAATCCTGCCGCAGCATTAATTATTTTTATCGGTACATTTGCTGCAGTATGTATTGCATTTCCGATGAATCAACTAAAAAGGGTTCCAAAACTATTTAAAGTTCTTTTTGGTTCAAATAAAAAGGATTTAAGTTATGAACAGTTGCTAGAATTATTTGTTCATTGGACATCTGAAAGTAGAAAATACGGTATTTTGTCTTTAGAGCAACAATTAGACAAAATTCAAGATGAATTTCTTTTGCGCGGTATGAAATTTGTGATTGATGGCGTATCCGCAGAAGATTTGGAGCAGATTTTGGAATCTGAATTAGAGGCAATTGAAGAAAGACATGCAAAGGGAGCTGCTATTTTTTCACAAGCTGGTACGTATGCACCGACATTAGGAGTTTTAGGTGCTGTTATCGGTCTTGTAGCTGCGCTTGGTAACTTAACTGATATTGAAAAGTTAGGTCATGCTATTTCGGGTGCGTTTATTGCAACGATTTTTGGTATTTTTTCAGGTTATGTATTATGGCATCCATTTGCAAATAAGTTAAAGCAAAAATCTTCAGCTGAAATTGAGAAAAAACGTTTAATCATTGATTGTTTATTAATGTTACAAGAAGGTACATATCCGTTTATTATGAAGAACCGCATTTTAGGTGCACTTTCTGCAACTGAGCGTAAAAAGCTAGAAAAAGGAGCAGAAAAAAATGCGGAGTAAGAAAAATAGAAGAGGCAAAAAGAAAAAACATGATGAGCATATCGATGAAACATGGTTAATCCCATATTCTGATATGTTAACGTTGTTATTTGCATTGTTTATCGTTTTATTCGCAATGAGTAGTATAGATGCTGCGAAGTTTAAACAGATGGCAGTTGCTTTTCGAAGTGAATTAGCTGGGGGAACAGGTAACAAAGAATTTTTAAGTGATCAAAAGCCAAATGATGAAAAAGAATTATCAGCAAGTAGCCTTGAGGCAGAACAAACAAAAAAACAAGAAGAAGCTAGAGCTAAAGAAAAAAAAGAGATGGATGAATTGAAAGCATTACAAAAAAAGATTGATCAATATATTAATGAAAAACAATTATCCTCTTCTTTTCAAACTAAATTAACTGAAAAGGGATTAATGGTGACAATATTAGAAAATATACTGTTTGATTCGGGGAAAGCAGATGTGAAATTAGAATCTTTAGGGATTGCAAAAGAGATGTCTAGCTTACTTGTTTCAGCGTCACCTCGTGAAATTACAGTATCGGGTCATACGGATAATGTCCCTATTGCCAATGCGCAGTTTGCGTCGAATTGGGAATTAAGTACGCAGCGGGCAGTTAATTTTATGCAAGTATTACTGCAAAATAAAGAATTACAACCAGAAAAATTTAGTGCGATTGGATACGGAGAATACCGTTCAATTGCTCCAAACGATACACAAGAAGGAAAGGCAAAGAATAGACGTGTGGAAGTATTTATCTTGCCTTTAACAGAGAAAGTAAAATAAAAGAGGATGGCGAATGCCATCCTCTTTTATTTTACTTCAAATGATTTTAAGTTGTCGCGACGGATTTTATCTTTTTCTGCATCTGATTTTTTGAAATCATAATCATATAAAGCGCCTTCCCAATCGCCATACATTGGATTCGGGAAAATAATGAATTTCTCACCAAATTGTGCTTTTGAATCTGCTACTGTTTGGTTACGATCTTTTACAGATTTTCCATCAAAACCTGTGAAATCAGATAAGTTATCACCGAAGAATAAGACAATATCATGAGTTTGAGAAACGAGTTCACGGCGTTTTTCTTTTCCTTTTTCTTTCGGATCTTGTAGTAATATATGTTCTTTCGTTGCTTGAGGAGCACCTACACGCTCAAGATTTTTAATTGTCGCATCTAGTTGATTCGTTTTACGATTTGAGATGTAGTAAATATCTACACCTTTAGACTCTGTATATTTTAAGAAATCAATTGCGCCTGGAAGGGCTTCAGCCTCAGCTTTGTTAATCCAATCATCCCATTTGTAAGGATAGCCTTTGCCTGTTTTTACGCTCATTGCTTGATGAGGACTGTTATCTAAAACAGTTTCGTCTAAATCAAGCACGATAGCAGGTTTTTTCTCTGTCCCTTTTGCAAGAATTGCATCAAGCTTTAATTGACCAATGTTGTACCCTTGGTAGTAAAGTGCTTTCGTTTCACCGGCTGTTTGATACCATAAATCAGCCATTAATTGTTGTTCTGTTAATTTTACTTTCTCTTCTTTTGCCACTGTTTTCTCTGGTGTTCCTGAACATGCTACAAGTGATGTAGATAGAACCGCTACAGATAATAA
>NZ_JBNLYC010000003.1:0-102967 GCF_050172015.1 Bacillus sp. GMa5/1
AGGGGAGTATATGATTATAAAAGGTTACGTAGGATATGAGTTAGAAAAAGCGAAACCTAATACATCAGAAGATTTTTTTAACAGATCTGAAGTGACATATATATTAAATGGTAAAGAGAAAACTTTTTCGGTTTTATACGTTCGATATTTTGAAGAAGTTTTACAAGAAATTACTCCTTTTGAAGGAAATCCAGTGTATAAAGTAGAAGAACAAAACATATATTTGCGTGATATTGTAGCGATATGTTGTTTAGTGAAAGATAAGGAGCTTCGTGCGCAAAAACGTTTGTATTTAAATAATATGGAAGAATTTCAACAATATTTTGATGAGGGAACGGTGTCGAAAGTACAAGAAATATTGGCTGAATTACATAAAAATAAAAGAGTAGAAATAGCGTGAAATGGCAAAGGAGAGAGAAAAATGTCTAATTTGATGGTTGAAAATCAAACAGAACAAGTTTCTATATTTTTAGAAGATGCTATTAATTTGATAACCAATTATGTAAATTATCATACGTTACCTTCTTTATTAGAGGAAACACCAGCAGGGAATGAGCAATATTATAAAGGGGTATTAGCATCAATGAGACGACTTCTCGTTTTTTGCGAAGAAGGACAGGATGCATGTTTTGTTTTGTTGAATAGCCAGCCATTTCGAAAAACAGCAGCTGAAAAAATTTTATATAAGATTTACCATCAAGTAATTGCAGAGTTTTTTTCACCGAAGAGTGATCATTGGTATGAAAATAGTCGGTCTGCATATACAGGGAAAAATTCTATCGTTTTTCAACAAACACCACCTGCATCTTTGGAGCAAGTGATGAAGAGTTTAGAAGGTAAATTTCAATTGATGCGTGAAGAACTAGAATATTATGAGACGGATTATCAGACAAAGATGTTGCACAAATATTGATTGAGGAAAAGAAGCTAAGGTTACTTAGCTTCTTTTCCTTTTGTACAGTTATATAAGGGATTTTCATTGAATATAGTTAAGTGGATAGCATTAGGGAGGTGCAACATGAATCAGCAAGGTGTATTTACAGATTACTTTCATGAAGTAGAAAATTGGTGTGAAAGTGTTCTTCACGTATTAGATAGCCGCGCAATGGAAGTGTATGATGTCCATATGCTTGCCTATAAAATTCAGACGTTATTAGAGCGTATGAAAGAGCATGAGTATGAAACAGATGCAGAGTTTATGTATGAAATAAGCGATGATGTAGAACATATTCAGCATCACTTGCAGGAAGTATTTATGCAAGAAGAAGAGGAATATGAATTATATGAAAGAGGGGATAGTGAACGAGCTGTCCCGATTGGAGGACATACACTCCCGCCATTACCTTATCCGTATAATGCATTAGAACCGTATATTTCTAAAGAAATTATGATGTTACATCATGATAAACATCATCGGAGTTACGTGGAAGGGTTAAATAAAGCAGAGAAGATGATGGAAGAAGCGAGAAAAACAAATAAATTTGATTTAATTAAGCATTGGGAAAGGGAAGCGGCTTTTCATGGGTCAGGTCATTACTTACACACGATATTTTGGAATAACATGAAAAAAGACGGTGGTGGAAGTCCAAGAGGAGCTTTTTCACAACAAATTGAACAAGATTTTGGGAGCTTTTTACGTTTCCAAAAACATTTTACAGAAGCGGCCTCTAAAGTAGAAGGTTCAGGCTGGGCAATTCTCGTTTGGGTACCCCGGTCTGGAAGGTTAGAAATTTTGCAAAGTACACTTCATCAATTATTTACACAATGGGATACGATACCGCTCCTTGTACTAGATGTCTGGGAACATGCGTATTATTTACAATACCAAAATCGAAAAGATGAATATATTAAAAACTGGTGGAATGTTGTAAATTGGCCTGATGTAGAAAAAAGGTTTGAAACTGCGAAACAAATTGAATGGACACCATATTAGACGCAAATTCTCTGCGTCTTTTTTAATGGAAGTAGAAGGAAGATTTCGTTCATATTTTAAAAGGCCAAGCATACACTTGTACAAAAAGTGCCAAAAGGACGTGGGGGGAAATATGAGACGAATTTGTGTAATCATTACGCTTCTTATGATGTATGCAAGCGTTATGCCGATTCCTACATATGCAAAGATGAACAGCAATGTCAGTGCTCGAAATGCTGTATTAATGGAGCAACAGTCTGGTCGTGTATTATACGGAAAAGCAGAACATGAGCCTCAAAAAATTGCTAGTATAACAAAAATTATGACCGCCTTATTAGCTGCTGAATCAGGGAAGATGAAAGAAATGGTATCAGTTAGTAATGAAGCGGTGAGGGTGGAAGGATCGGCAATCTATTTAAAGCCTGGACAAAAAGTGAAGTTAGAAGATTTAGTATACGGACTCATGCTTAGATCTGGTAATGACGCAGCGCAAGTAATTGCTGAAAGTGTGGGTGGGAGTATAGATGGATTCGTATATTTAATGAATCAAAAAGCGAAAGAAATTGGAATGAAAGATACGCACTTTTCAAACCCTCATGGCTTAGATGGAGATGGATCACATTATTCGTCGGCTTACGATATGGCATTATTAACGAAATATGCAATGGGAAACGAGACATTTAAGAAAATCTTTGGAACCAAAACATATAAATCAGATTCTTGGGATTACCCGTGGAAAAATAAACATAAGCTGGTAACGTCTTATTATGAATTTGCAACAGGAGGAAAAACAGGCTTTACGAAGAAAGCTGGGCGAACGCTTGTGACAACGGCATCAAAAGATGGACTAGATTTAATTGTCGTAACTTTGAGTGCCTCTAGTGATTGGGATGATCATATGAATTTGTTTGATAAAGGTTTTGAACGTTTCAAACAAACGAAAGTTTTAGGACAAGGAGCAATTGCTGAAATAAATGAAAAGAAGTATGCCAACCATGTTTATACGAAAAATAGTTTTTCGGTACCGTTAACTGAAGAAGAAAAAAAGAACGTAGTATTAAAAGTTGAACTCCATAAAAGTATAAAACTTACGGATGGAGTAAAGGTTGGGAAGACAGACATTTATGTTGGTAATGAGAAAGTTGGAGAACGGAATTTATTTTATAGTAAACGGAAGTTAGTAGCTACAACGGGACTTTACTGGAATAATGTGAAAGAAATTTTTTCTTACATGATAGGTGTTGGGAACGATGGTTAATCTCGTATGGGTAGCGATGGCTGTCATTGGGATTGTATACGCCATGATAAATGGAACGATGGAAGAAGTGAATAAAGCTGTATTTGACGGAGCAAAAGATGCGGTAACGATTTGTATAGGACTTATTAGTGTTTTAGTATTTTGGCTCGGTTTAATGAAAATTGCAGAGGAAGCCGGATTGTTAAAAAAATTAGTTACACTTTTTATGCCGATAGTAAAAAGGTTGTTTCCAGAAATACCAAAGGATCATCCGTCTATGGGATTTATTCTATCAAATATGATGGCAAACTTTTTTGGTCTAGGTAATGCAGCAACCCCTCTTGGTATTAAAGCGATGGAACAACTGAAAGAGTTAAATGGAGGAAAGGATTCGGCGAGCCGTTCTATGGTGACGTTTCTAGCATTAAATACATCAGCCATTACATTAATTCCTACGACAGTCATTTCCATTCGAATGACGTATGAATCAGCGAATCCTACTGAAATTGTTGGGGTAACATTTATTGCACAAGTACTTTCTATGATTGGAGCAATTTGGATTGACCGCTATTTTTACCGAAGAAGGAGTAGAAAGGGGCGGAAAAAATGAGTATTGTAAATACAATTTCCTTATGGGTAATTCCTTGTGTAATTGGTTTTATCCTTTTATATGGCACAATAAAGAAAGTACCGACGTATGAATCGTTCGTTGAGGGAGGAAAAGAAGGGATTCAAATTGCAATTTCCATCTTACCGTTTATGGTTGGAATGCTTGTGTCTATTTCTATATTCCGGTCTTCAGGTGCGTTAGACGCAATGATATCGGTAATGAAGCCAATGTTAGATTTGATCCATGTTCCAGCAGAAATTGTTCCACTAGCACTTATACGCCCTATTTCAGGCTCTGCTGGTTTAAGTATTACGACCGATTTAATTGCCACATATGGGCCAGATTCGTTTATTGGGCGATTGGCTTCTACGATGCAAGGGAGTACAGATACGACTTTCTATATTTTAACTGTATATTTTGGAGCGGTTGGGATCAGAAAAATGGGGGATGCACTAAAAGTAGGACTTTTTGCAGATTTAATCGGGATTATATGCTCAATTGTGTTCGTTTCTTTATTGTTTCAGTAATACTATTCATTTTTTACGCTATTTCGCTTATAATACGTATACGACCACTATTAAGGTGTAGCTTAATAGTGGTTTTTTTATGTGTTATTTTTGACAAAATGATGAACTTTTATTGTGAGAAATATGAAAAATATGGACAATAATAAAGGGTAAAAACATGATTTGACCTTTATATGTTTATTATCATCGCTATGTTGTTTAAGTAAGATGAAGCGAATAGCCGTAAAGCGTATGCGGTTGCCAAGTCTTTCTAATGTAAGGTAAGATAAATTCGAGGTGAAAAAAAGAAATGGAACGATTACAAAAAGTGATTGCGCAAGCAGGTATTGCATCGAGAAGAAAGGCTGAGGAATTAATTCAGCAAGGAAAAGTGAAAGTTAATGGAAAAATAGTGAAGGAGTTAGGGACAAAAGTAACTCCTCAAGATAAAGTAGAAGTAAATAACATCCCTCTTGAAAAAGAAGAACCTGTTTATTTTTTACTATATAAACCAACTGGCGTAATTTCAAGTGTATCAGACGATAAAGGAAGAAGTGTTGTAACGGACTTTTTCCCGGAAATTACACAACGTTTATTCCCAATCGGACGCTTAGATTATGATACGTCTGGCGTATTATTAATGACAAACGATGGGGACTTCGCAAACGTATTAATGCATCCTAGATATAAAGTTGAAAAAACATATGTTGCAAAAATAAAAGGGCCATTAACAGGTGAGAAAATTCGCATGTTAGAACGCGGTGTTACGTTAGAAGACGGTAAAACAGCACCAGCACGTGTGAAAATTATTTCTTGGGACAAGCGTAAAGAGATGGCTATTGTACAATTAACAATTCATGAAGGACGTAATCGTCAAGTACGTCGTATGTTTGAAGCGTTAGACTGTAAAGTAGTGAAATTAAAACGTGAACGTTATGCTTTCTTAGAAGTAGGAAGCCTGCGACCTGGTGATGCGAGAGAATTGACACCACATGAGGTGAAACAATTACGCGCGCTTGCTTCTACAAAGCCAAGATAAGCTATAGAGTTAAAAATTCACCAGTGGAGTGCTCTGCTGGTGATTTATTCAATACAACATTTACAGAAGATAATACATAACATTTATCGAGGAGAGGAGAAGTAATATGAAGAAAAATCGCTTATTATTTCGCGTTATTATTCTACTCATTTTATGTGGTGCTGTAGGATTTACCCTTTATCAAGGATTCTTTGCTAATAAAGAGAAAATGCAAATCGGAAAAGAAGCACCTAACTTTGTTGTGACGGATTTAGAAGGGAAGAAAATTGAACTAAAAGATTTAAAGGGAAAAGGTGTATTTTTAAACTTTTGGGGCACGTGGTGTAAACCTTGTGAAAAAGAAATGCCTTATATGAATGAATTATATCCAAAGTATAAAGAAAAAGGTGTTGAAATCATAGCGTTAGATGCAGATGAAACGGATATTGCAGTAAAGAACTTTGTGAACCAGTATGGTTTGAAATTCCCAGTTGCCATTGATAAAGGACAAAAGATTATAGGAACATATGGAGTAGGTCCATTACCGACAAGCTTTTTGATTGATAAAGATGGAAAAGTAGTGGAGCAAATTATAGGTGAACAAACGAAAGAACAGTTAGAAGGGTATTTAAAGAAAATTACTCCGTAATAAAGAAAGCCTTTACATAAGGGGTGCGTGTCTATAGTGCCTCCGGTTTAAAAATTCTGAGTATTGCGGTAACTCGAGGTTAGAATATACAATAGTACATATAGATACAGGGGCGGTGAGAGTGTTGAAAGAAATTAAATGTGAATGTGGACATGTTAATCCGATAGGAACCGTTTTTTGTGAAGCTTGCGGGAAACCATTTGAAAGCAATGAAAATACAAAACTATTGGATATGCGCTATGAGGGGAGTGCACGGAGATCTCTCACGCAGACAAAAACGATAATCGATAAAATTTGGAGCTTTTTCTCTTCTGTAAAAGTGGGTGTATGGCTAATCGTAATAACTTTAGCTGCATCAGCGATAGGAACTATTTTTCCGCAAGAAATGTACATAACTCCAGGGATTGCACCAGCTGAATATTATAAACAAGAATACGGATTTTTAGGACAATTATACTATCAATTAGGGTTTAATAATTTATACGGTTCATGGTGGTATATGATTTTGATTGCTTCTATCGGTATTTCACTTGTGATATGTAGTTTAGACCGTGTTATTCCACTTTATAAAGCTTTAAAAAAGCAAGGCGTAAAAAGACATCCTAGCTTTTTAAAGAGACAGAGATTATATGGGACTGGTACACCGCAAGAAGGTGACCTGGAAAGAGTGCAAAAGAATTTAAAGAAAAGAAACTATAACGTGAAAGTGGAAGACGGAAACGTTTTAGCAGAAAAGGGACGCTTCTCGCGTTGGGGTCCATATGTAAATCATATCGGTCTTATTATCTTTTTATTCGGTGCGATGCTTCGTTTTTTACCGAGTATGTACGTAGACGAAGCACTTTGGTTACGTGACGGTGAAACGAAAGAGATACCAGGGACGGATGGACAATACTACTTAAAAAACGAGAAATTTATAAAAGAAGTTTATGATAAAAGTAAGGACAAGGAAGTTTTTGATGAAGCGATTGATCGTGTAGGCGATAAAATGATTGCGAAAAACTTCCAAACGAATGCCGTATTATATAAAGCAGTAGGAGAAAATATAGCAGGACAAAAACCGAAATTAGAAAAAGTAAAAGAAGCGGAAATTCGAGTGAATGAACCACTGAAATTTGATCAATTTGCAGTGTATCAAGTGGATTATAAAGAAAGTGAATTTAAAAGTATGTCCTTTAACTTGCAAAATAAAGAAAATAATCAAAAGTGGGGACCGATTAAAGTAGATTTAACGAATCCTAAGGAAAAATATGATTTAGGAACTGGTTATTCTCTAGAACTATTAAGCTATTTTCCTGATTTTTATTTTGATGAGAATGGAAAACCAAATACGAAAACGAAATTACCAAACAATCCTGCATTTGTATTTAAAATGTTTACACCTGAAACACCAGATGGTGAAGTGAGTTTTGTTGGTATTCAGCAAAATATAGAACCAGATGGAAACAACAAATATAAAATGTCGTTTGCAGGTGTTGAAATGCAAAATGCAACAGCACTTACTGTAAGAAAAGATTTAACGCTTTGGATTCTCGGCATTGGAGGATTTATATTTATGGTTGGTGTCATTCAAGGTATGTATTGGAATCATCGCCGTATTTGGATACAACGTGTTAATGATGAATGGTGGATTGCAGGGCATACAAATAAAAATTGGTTCGGTTTAAAGAAAGATATTGAAAGAGTAATAGAAGGTACAGCAATTCCACAGCCAAATGATAAAGTAATTGATAAAAAAATTAGTTAAGGTGGGGAAACGATATGGTGCAAATAAGTAGTAACTTTCTCTTTACCGCATTTATTTTATATTTAATTGCGACTCTATTTTTTGGGGGAGCCATTAAAGAAAAGGGTCATAAATGGGCAAATGTAGGAATAACGATTACAATTTTAGGGTTTATAGCACAAACAGTATATTTTGTTACAAGGTGGATTGCATCAGGGCATGCGCCAGTTAGTAACTTTTTTGAATTCGGTACATTTTTCGGCATGATGCTTGTAGGAGCATTTATTGTCATGTATTTTATGTACCGTGTAAGCATAATCGGACTATTTGCATTACCAGTTGCGCTTTTATTAATTGCCTATGCAAGTATGTTTCCGAGGGAAATATCTCCGCTTATTCCATCTTTAAAAAGTAATTGGTTACATATTCACGTGACGACGGCAGCAGCAGGACAAGCCATTTTAGCGATTAGTTTTATTACAGGTATTATGTATTTATTGAAAAATGTAGATCAATCGACGAGAAGTAAACGTACATTTTGGCTAGAGACGGTAGTATTTACACTTGTTTGTACAGTTGGATTTATTGGAGTAACAACGGTATTTTCTAGTATGAAATATGAAGCGAAGTTTCAATGGATTGATAAAAATGAACAGCAACTGGAAATGAAGTACAATCTTCCGGCTTTAGTTGGACCGCACGAAGGGAAGTTACTGACAGAAAATAAATTAGAACCGGCAGTTGAAGTTCCAGCAATTGTAAATGCGAAAAAATTAAATACTGTTATTTGGTCAGTGTTAATTGGAACATTACTGTATATTGTATTAAGACTCGTTTTACGGAAGCGAGTATCGGCGGCACTTCAGCCGTTAGTAAAGAATACGAATAGTGATTTACTAGATGAAATCGGATATCGATCTATTGCAATTGGATTCCCAGTTTTCACATTAGGTGCATTAATTTTTGCGATGATTTGGGCTCAAATAGCGTGGACGCGCTTTTGGGGATGGGATCCGAAAGAGGTTTGGGCACTTATAACGTGGCTCTTTTATGCTGCAGTACTACATTTACGATTATCTAAAGGGTGGCATGGGGAGAAATCAGCTTGGCTTGCAGTAATTGGTTTTGCAATCATTATGTTTAACTTTATTGTAGTAAACTTAATTATTGCCGGTTTACATTCATATGCATAGAGAAATAAAATAGGAGAGTGCATGTCACTTTCCTATTTTATTTTTGTCAACTTTTCTTCTTTTTTGAGAAAAACATGACAAAGTAGCGGTTGATTTTGTAAAATGATGTCGAGGACATTATATACAGTTCAAAAAAAATACATAGTTTTGGAAAAAAATTGAACAAAATTTATTATTCTTGTGAAGCATAATATGGGAAGTGAAACATTTAGAAGATTGCTTAAATAAACGAGAATAGCGCAACATAATAGTTAAAGAAGGGTAGGTGTGAACCGCTGAGGTGAGAGTACGCAGCGGGTAGAGATGGAAAATGAATCAAGAATTTTAATTGTAGATGATGAGGATCGTATTCGTCGTTTATTGAAAATGTACTTAGAAAGAGAACAATATACGATTGAAGAAGCAGATAATGGTGATACAGCTTTAGAAATGGCGTTGCAAAATGATTACGATTTAATCTTATTAGATCTTATGATGCCTGGTAAAGATGGCATTGAAGTATGTAAAGGGGTTCGTGAGAAGAAAGCGACACCAATTATTATGCTGACAGCAAAAGGTGAAGAAGTAAATAGAGTACAAGGATTTGAAGTTGGAACAGATGATTATATTGTAAAGCCGTTTAGTCCACGTGAGGTCGTGCTACGTGTGAAAGCGGTATTACGTCGTGCTGTACCAACAACATTCTTTACACAAGATACAACGACAAAAGATGTTACTGTATTCCCTCACTTAACAATTGATAACGATGCACACCGTGTTACTGCAGATGGCAATGAAGTAAACTTAACGCCGAAAGAATATGAGTTACTATTATTTTTAGCGAAAGCTCCTGATAAAGTATTCGATCGTGAGCAGCTGTTAAAAGAAGTATGGCAATATGAATTCTTCGGAGATTTACGTACAGTTGATACACATGTAAAGCGTTTACGTGAGAAGTTAAGCAAAAAATCACCAGATGCAGCGAAAATGATTGTTACTGTTTGGGGTGTAGGTTACAAATTTGAGGTTGTGAACGACTGATGCTTTGGAGAAGTGTAGTAGGGAAGTTATGGATGACCATATTACTTCTCGTTTCGTTTGTTCTTGGATTTGTTGCGATTTTACTTTCACAATTTTTTAGAACGTATTATGTTGATCTGAGTGAAAATAGACTTCAAAAAGTCGCAACAAGTGTTACGGAATTAATTGAAGAAGGTGCCGATGTAAAAACGATTGAGAACATCGCGTACAAATTCTCTGATCCACTTTCAAGGATTATTATTGTAGAAGATGGCAAGGAAATCTCTTCTTCACCGAAACAAGAAGGGTTAGTCACCCTTACAATGGATAATTTAAAAGAAGATAAAGAATTAGCCGCTGTTTTTACGGACAAAAAAGAAATTAAGAACAACATTAGAAAAGCTTCTGATAGTAGAAAGAATAAAAGCACTGAAAATGATATTGTGATCGTTGGGAAACCAGTGCAATCAAAAAATCAAAGCGCAGTGTTCGTATATGAATCTTTACAAGTGCCAATAAAAGATATGGAGAGAACGACTGATTTCATTTTCTTAGCCGCTGGGATTGCGATTATATTAACAACTTTCTTTGCGTTCTTCTTATCTACTCGGATTACAGCACCGCTTCGTAAAATGCGTGAGGTTGCTTTTGAAGTGTCACGTGGGAAATTTGATGCAAAGGCTCCTATGGTATCTCAGGACGAAATTGGTGAGCTGGCAACGGCCTTAAATCAAATGGGTAAACAGTTGAAGTTTAATATGAATGCTTTGCAGCAAGAAAAAGAACAGTTAGCTAGTATTTTGAGTAGTATGGCAGATGGAGTTATTACGTTAAATCAAGAAGGTGAAGTCGTAGTTATTAATCCACCGGCTGAACATTTCTTACAAGTTTGGCAAGAAGAAAAAGAGATAGAGTTAAGTAAAAAATTACCTTCTGAACTTGTGGAACTATTCCATCTCGTTGTAGAAAGCGAGCAACAACAAGTTGTTGAAATTAATTTACAAAAAGGGAACTATGTAGTTCTTATGACACCACTTTACAATCAAACGAAAATTCGTGGGGCTGTAGCGGTACTGCGAGATATGACGGAAGAACGTCGTCTTGAGAAAATGCGTCAAGACTTTATTGCGAATGTATCACATGAACTTCGTACACCGATGGTCATGCTGCAAGGGTATAGTGAAGCGATTTTAGATGATATTGTGCAAACGAAAGAGGAAATAGATGAGTTTGTTCAAATCATTTATGATGAATCCGTTCGTTTAGGTAAACTTGTAAATGAATTGTTAGATTTAGCTCGTATGGAAAGCGGTCACGTAGAGTTACATATTGGTGAAGTGGACATACATCCGTTTGTGGAAAAAATTGGTCGTAAATTCCAAGGGATTGCAAAGGATAAAGAAGTTGAACTAACAGTTGATTTCCGGAATCAGATTGAAGAATATGCGTTTGATGCAGATCGGATGGAACAAGTGTTGACGAACTTGATTGATAACGCAATTCGTCATACGAATGCGGGTGGACATGTAACGCTTGTAATTGATACGAAAAATAATGGCCTCATTTTTGAAGTACAAGATTCGGGTGTAGGCATTCCAGAAGAGGATATTCCATTTTTATTTGATCGTTTCTATAAAGCTGATAAAGCAAGAACACGTGGGAAAAAGGGTGGAACAGGACTCGGGCTTGCAATTGCGAAAAATATTGTTCAAGGCCATGACGGTAAAATTTCTGTATCAAGTGTTGTTGGAGAAGGAACTACATTCTCTGTATATTTACCGAATCGTATAATTTAGATATGCTTTTTTAAAGTTGATAATGAATAAAGTTCTGCTGTTTTTTATTTTTTTGTAAACTCAATTAAATAAAGAATGGTAGAACTTTTTTCTATCTTGGTCGAATCAAGAATAACAAGAGAGGGTGCTGTGAAGAAATGAAATTATATACAAAAACAGGAGATAAAGGAACGACAAGTGTAATAGGTGGCAGGGTTGATAAAGATGATATCCGTGTGGAAGCGTATGGAACAATAGACGAGGCAAATTCTCATATTGGATATGCAATGACTAAGGTTCAAGGCGGGGCTTTTAGAGATATTTACGATGAGCTCGAAAATATTCAACATGAACTATTTGATTGCGGAGGAGACTTGGCAATAGTGGAACAAAAAATTCCTTATAAAGTGACAATTGAGATGGTTGAAAGTTTAGAAAGAAAGATTGATTTATATATAGAAGAAGCCCCGCCATTAGAACGCTTTATTTTGCCAGGTGGTAGCGAGGCGGCGGCTACTATTCATATTGCACGTACTGTTGTAAGGAGAGCAGAACGCTCTATAGTATCATTGCAAAAAGAAGTGAAAATAAATGAAGTTGTCTTAAAGTATGTAAATAGATTATCTGATTATTTGTTTGCGATAGCTCGAGTAATAAATGCCCGATTACAAGTGAAAGATGTGGAGTATAACCGTAGTGCATTAGTTTTTCGTGATAAGAAAGAGAAGGAAGTGGAGTAATTCACTTTCTTTTTTTGTATACTTTTTTCTGTAATATACCAAAATAGAGAAGGTATGGTGGTAATTAGAAAACGGAGGATGTATATGAAAGTTTTAAAATGCGGCGTCATGTTATTGAGTATGCTGTTTGTATCTCAATTACATGTTTATGCAGAAGAAAATCGATGGACATGGCCTGTTGAAGGTCAGATAAGTGATTATTTTGGGACAAGGCATGGAAAACACTATGGTATTGATGTAGCTGCGCCGATTGGAACGCCTGTGGCAGCTATTCAAGATGGTAGGGTAACGAAGTCTTATTATTCAAGTAGTTATGGAAATGTTGTATTTATTAAACACGGAGAATATGAGGCTGTATATGCACATTTAAATAAGAGATATGTGGGGCAAGGAGATTATATTTCCAAAGGAGAAAAAATTGGAGAAGTAGGGAACACGGGAGAATCGCGAGGTGCACACTTACATCTAGAACTTCATCAAGGAAGATGGACGATGGCGAAAAAGAATGCGATGAACCCATTGCTTGTTTTAAATGAACAAAGAAATGAAGTTGTTTCTTCATCATTATATGTCGTACAAAAAGGGGATACTTTAGTTAGTATTGCACGGAAATTTAGTATGACACTTAAGGAAATTAAAGAAAAAAATGGATTGCAGCAAGAGCTAATTTATCCTAATCAACAATTATATGTTAAGTGAAGGAAACATTTCAAAAATTAAACTTTGAACAAATTTATGTTCTTCTTAAATAAGGTTCAATGTAAATGAAATTATATGGGCGCTTTTGCTAGAACTATTGAGTGAATTAGAGCATCTATATCTAAAAGAAAACCGTCCCAAAATTTATTTTGGGACGGCTTCTTTTACCAAAAAATAAAGACACATATAAATCCAGAAATAGCTAAATAGCTATATAAGTAAAAAACTTTTGTTCTTGTTTTCTCTTTTGTTCGAAACAGTACGATAGTCGGTTCAATTAAACCGATTGTCAAACAAAGTAGGCCAAGAAGCATACAACCAATCGAAATAGAATACAGGGCGATTTGTGGTGCTTGAAATGGAATCATCCATTTTAATAAAAATGCAATAAGTGCAGTGTAACAAATACTACCGATGTATTTATTCAGTGGTGTATTAGAACGAAAACCAGGAAGTTTTTTTAAGAAAGAGCGGGAAACAACTTCTGTTTGTAAAGATGTATGCTCTTCAATAATTTTTTGAGCTTCTTTTCCTTTTTGAAAAAGAGATAAGATCCAATTTCGCTCACCCTGAAAAATAAATTGAGAAGTTGTCAAATAGTGATCAATCTTCACTTTATTCCAACTCTTCCACGGATGACGCTCACACAATTTTAATTTACTTTCTGTTTTTTTATCATACTGATAAATACTAATGCCATCTTCATCGAAAGTAGCATAGTATGTCTCGTTTGAGAATGTGCCTAAATCAATTGGGCAGTAGAAAAGTAATTCTTTTTTTAAGTAAAAGTATTCTTTTCTTAAGTTTTTTTTCATTGCTTCTCGAATAGAATGTCTCTTGTCTTTTTTCATGACATTTCCTCCATAACTCAGAAAATGTTCTTATCTTAACAATTCAATATCTTATCACTTTTAATTATATATGACTAGGTAATTCAAAAGAGAAATGCCGAATAATAAAAAATATGGATTGTATTGTAAAATATCTCGCAATTTATTTGTTGTTACGAAAAATAAATAACTAATTTTAAATAAGTTACAATTTTTTAGTTCACAATGTTATGAGGTTGTTGTATAATGAAGGGGAAAATAGAATATCGGTCTATCTTCGGGGCAGGGTGAAAATCCCGACCGGCGGTGATGAACTATTTATGATTTTGTTCTAAGCCCGCGAGCCGTTAAGGCAGGATTTGGTGTGATTCCAAAGCCGACAGTATAGTCTGGATGGGAGAAGATGGAGGTTCAAGCGTTCAAAAAAGATATGGATTTGAACGTCTGTTTGATGTGCCTTAAATTCTCCCTTTGTGTAAAACACAAAGGGTTTTTTCGTTCTATGAAAAAATAGGCATAGCAGAACCTTTCCACTTTCCATGAGATGATCGATGGAAAAGGAGAGAGAAAGATGAAACAAAAAAACAGTGTAGTGCAGATGGTGAGTGTAGCGATGCTAAGTAGTATTGCATATTTACTAATGATGTTAGATTTCCCGTTCCCAGGGCTTCCGCCATTTTTGAAAATTGATTTTAGTGATGTACCAGCTCTAATTGCAGCAATTATCTTTGGACCAGTAGCAGGAGTGATTGTAGAGGCGATAAAGAACATTTTACATTACGGGATTCAAGGAAGTTTAACGGGAGTACCAGTTGGAGAAATTGCAAACTTTATTGCAGGATGTTTATTTATTGGACCAGCAGCTTTCTTATTTAGAAAGTATCGTACTGTGAAGAGTTTAACTACAGGATTAATGCTAGGGACAATTACAATGGCACTTATTATGAGTGTATTAAACTACATCATCATATTCCCGGCTTACACTTGGTTTTTAAATTCACCGGCTATGTCTAGCGAAGCTATAAGAACAACGGTTGTAACGGCAATCTTACCATTTAATTTAATTAAAGGGATTGTTGTAACAATTGTATTTGTAGCATTATTCTCACGCCTGAAAGTATGGGTGTTTGCAAAAATGAAAAATGCATAATATATATATAAACCATTAGTAGTGTGAAACTACTAATGGTTTTTTATTAAGGAAAATAAAATTTAGATACAAAAAATGCCCCTCATCAATATGAGGGGCATTTTTTGAAGTTAATAAAAGACTATTCGAATTTTAAAGCGTCTCCGTCAAATGATTCGTCAGCAACTTTAATTGAGTCAGTTGGACAGCCTTCGAATGCATCCATCATATCTTCAATTAATACATCTGGAATTTCAACGATACCTTGGTTATCATCTAATGTTACAAATGCAATACCTTCATCATCATAGTCATAAATGTCTGGTGCAGCAGCGCCACAAGCACCACATGCAATACAAGTATCTTTATCAACGATTGTATATTTTGCCATCTTTTTTCCCTCCTGATAATATGTATGTGAAAAGCTCGCCATAAAAATTATAACCTTATTGTAAAACGGTTTGTAAAACTTTTCAACATAAAATTATAATGATAATGCTTATCAATTAGAGTGTCAACTTATTTTTGAATTATGTCATAAGATTTTCAAAATACGTAAATATGATTTCGTTTGATACAATAGAATATATACAAGTATATAGTTCTTATATGATAAGTTTAATGAGCGAAAGTAGATAGTGTAATTGTACTGAAAAGAATGAAGTTAAGATTGGAAGGTGGAAGCGGTCATGCAAATACAATATACTTTGTTGCATTGTTTAAAACAATTGAATGGTGAAAGAACCGTTTCTTCTATTTATTATTTACTAAAGGGCAAACGTTCTTCGCAAACTTTACAAGATGGAAATATGTTCCGAATTTCTTTTTTGTTCGGAATATATAAATCATTGAATAGAAATGACTATGATGGTGAAGTTGCAAAGTTGTTGCAAGCGAATTTTATTCAAGAAATACATGAAAATACATATGTGTTAACACCTACGGGTAAAATGCAGTTACATAAATGGGGGGAAGTTTATGCTTTTCCGGCGCATTTGCATGGTTTACATTATGGTGAATTAGGTGAAACATTTTGGAAAAGATTATCATTAATTATTCAAACTATATCAAATTTACAACAGAATAATACGAAGTTTATTCCAATTCAGCAAGATACAGAAATAATGATGTGGGTGAAACGTTTTCTAACAGGAATACCATATAAGAGAAGTGAGTTGGCGAGAAAACTATGGACGGAAGTACATAATCTTTTAGAAAAGAGCAATACGATAGAAGCGACGATTGTAACATATCGACTAACGGGTTATGAACGTATTGGTTGTACATTGCAACAATTAGCAGAAATTACGAAACAAGATATATTCAGGGTGTATTTTTTATTTTGGGGTACAATGCATTTCTTTATACAAGAAGTTCGTGATAAAGAAAATGAATTTCCACTATTAGCTGAAATTATATCTTATCCAAATGAGAGAGCTGAATTATTTAGTTTATCCACGAAAAAAACATATAATTTTTGGAGACAAGGACGTTCTTTAGAAGAAATAGCGACGATTCGGAATTTAAAGGTTGCAACGATAGAAGATCATTTTGTTGAAATTGCTTTGCGAGAAAAAGATTTTTCTATTGAAATGTTTATGGAAAAAGAAAAGATAGACAAAGTAATAAAAGTAATTGAAGCATTGCAAACGCGGAAGTTACGTGTTTTGAAACAAGCGGTTGGAGAAGATATCTCTTATTTTGAAGTTCGTCTTGTATTAGCGCGGATGGAGGGTGTAAATGAAACTTGAAGAATATTTATATAAGTGGTTTGGATATTCTGAATTTCGTCCAGGTCAAAAAGGAGTTATTACAGATTTATTAGAAGGAAAAGATGTGATAGCAATGCTTCCGACTGGAAGAGGGAAATCTATGTGCTATCAGTTTCCGGGGCTTATGCGAGAAGGAACAGTGCTTGTTGTATCACCGTTATTATCTTTAATGGAAGATCAAGTGACACAATTAAAGTATGTTGTGAAAAACCGAGTAATAGCATTTAATAGTTTTCGGACATTAAATGAAAAAAGAGAAGCGATGAAAAAATTATCTTCATATAAATTTATTTTTGTTTCACCAGAGATGTTACAGTCGGAGTTATTAATTAGGGAATTGAAGAAAATTCATATTTCATTATTTGTTGTTGATGAGGCTCATTGTATTTCTCAATGGGGTTATGATTTTAGACCGGACTATAAAAAACTAAATGTAGTTATTGAAAATATTGGTTCTCCTACAGTATTAGCATTGACAGCCACAGCGACAAAAGGGGTACTGCAGGATATCGCAAATAGTTTAAATTTAAAGGGTGCCGCGGAACATGTATACTCTATTGATCGTCCTAATATTGCAATGGATGTGCAATTTGTAGAGACGATAGAAGAAAAGAAAGAGGCGCTTTTAGAGCAGGTGATGTATTTACAAGGGCCGGGGATTGTATATTGCTCAAGTAGAGCGTGGACAGAAAGGTTAACGGAATACTTGAGAGGGAAAGGTGTTACTGGTGTAGCTTTTTATCATGGTGGTATGGAACATGAAGAGCGTATGTTAATTCAACAGCAGTTTATGAACGATCAATTGCAACTTGTAATATGCACAAGTGCATTTGGTATGGGGGTAAATAAGGCGAATACGCGATATATTATTCATTTTCATTATCCAACTAATATAGCTTCTTACTTACAAGAAATCGGAAGAGCTGGAAGAGATGGCGAACCGAGTATAGCTATTTTATTATGTAGTCCGCTGGATCATGATTTACCAATTTCAATCATTGAGGATGAATTGCCAAGTAAGTCACAAATACAATTTTTATTTTCTTTACTACAAGAAAGAATGTTTCAAACGAAAGAATTACCAATAGAAGATGTAGAAGAAATTTGTTATAATGCAGCAAGATTTAATGAGCAATATTGGCGTTTCGTTCGTTATCATCTCGAACAGGTTGGAATTATACAACAACGAAGATTATTATTAGAAGGTTTGTCAGATGAAATTATGAACCGATTAATAGCTGAAGTAGAAATAAGGTTGCGTAATAAATATAGTGAGCTAGAAAATATGAAATCATGGATACAAGTTAAAGGGTGTAGACGTGAATATGTGCTGCAACAGTTCGGTTATAGGAAAGAGCAAGAGTTAATTAATTGCTGCGATTATTGCGGTATTATAAAAGAAGATTATAAAAAAAGACGAGCGCAACAATCGGATTTCGACTATAATTGGGAAACAGAGTTACAAAAGCTTTTCGGCCTAGAAAAGATGGAGGAATGATGAACATTCAAAGGCATAATGTTGAAGATATGAGTCCGCAGGAAATAAGGCTGAATCTATATATAACACAGTTAATTATTATCGGTATTGGCTGTTTACTGGCATATATATTATTTCAAGATGTAAAAGAAGTCTTTAATTTATGGAAATGGGAACCAGTATCTATACTTATTATAGGTGGTTTGTTAGCGATTGGTATTGTGTTATTAGATTATGTTGCAATGCGAGTGTTTCCGGAGTCTTGGTTTGATGATGGTGGTATTAACGATAAGATGTTTCGAGGAATGTCCGTTCTACACTTACTCGTTATTACGTTCTTAATTGGTTTTGCAGAAGAATTTTTATTTAGAGGTGTAGTACAGACTCATTTTGGAATTGTAATTGCGAGCTTCGTATTTGCAGTGTTACATATTCGTTATATAACAAAGCCATTTTTGTTTTGTTTCGTCTGTTTCATTAGTTTTGTCTTTGGTTATGTATTTGAATGGACAGGAAATTTGTTTATAACAATCTTTGCACACTTTCTTGTTGATTTTATAATGGGACTCCAATTAAGAAAATAAATGGAAGGTGGTGGTGAACAACATGAGGAAACGAATTCCTGATTTTGAAGAGGAATTAGAAGTTGAGCGAGTGGAAGAAAAAGAAAGTTTACCGCCGCGTAGTGAAATTCATAGAAATAAAGAAAAAAAACAAAAGTTTAAAATAAATCACATTTTCGTCCGGGTTTTAACATTTCTATTCATTCTGCTGCCGATTAGTATTTTGTGGTACACGGATAAATATATTCAGGTGAAGGGTGATAGTAATAATGCCGGAAAAAGTGCGTTTGAAGTAATCTTCTTTGATTCAGCTAAATCTGAGTCGCAGAAACATTCTGAAAAAGTAATAACGCATACTGTGAAAGAGGGAGAAACTTTAGAAAGTATAGCGAAGCAATATTTTTCAGATGGAAATGGAATTGAAGTAATTAAAAAGTATAATAACTTGCAAGAAGATGAAGTGAGTGCAGGTCAAGAATTAAAAATTCCGATAAAAGATAAGTCCACAAAGCAAGAAAGCTAGTGAGTTAAGCGATCACCGTTTGTTATAAAAGCCTAGGATTATCTTTATGAGGAGGGGAGTCAAAAATATGATATGGATTATATTATTCAGTACTCTCATAGGCATGGGGATTTTATTGCTTCTTGTGATGTATAAAGAAGCGATGCGTAATACGGTGTTGGAACATACTTTAGTATTTAAAGAATTTCCGAAAAGTTTTCAAAAAGTAAATGTGTTTTTTATTTCTGATATTCATAGAAGAGTCATTTCGAATTTGTTAATTGAACAAGTAAAAGGAAAAGTAGATCTCGTAATTATCGGAGGAGATTTAGCAGAGAAAGGTGTCTCTTTATCAAAAATCTCTGCGAATATTCAAAAGTTAAGAGAGGTAGCTCCTGTATATTTTGTGTGGGGAAACAATGATTATGAGATAGAATATCATGAATTAGATGCGTTATTATTAGAAAATAACGTAAAAGTTTTAGATAATACAAGAGTGGTATTTGAGTCTGAATTAGGCGAGAAAATTTGTTTGCTCGGTATAGATGATGTTGGATTGCACCGTGATCGTCTAGATTTGGCATTGGCGGATTGTAAAGAAGATGGTTTTCGTATCCTAGTTAGTCACAACCCTGATATAATAAAAAAAATGTCTGGAAATGAACAGATTTCACTTGTCTTAAGTGGACATACGCATGGAGGGCAAATCCGATTATTCCCATCTAAAAAATATTTAAAAGGTGGCGTATATAACCATTTAAATACGATTCTCTTTGTTAGTAATGGGTATGGAACAACATTGATACCACTTCGTTTCCGAGCACCTGCTCAAACACACATCATTACATTGTGCGGAGGGAAATGATGCCAACTCTTAATGGGAAATACAATATAAAAGCCGTTTCGAATATAATTGGAGTTCAGCCGAGTACGCTTCGTGCATGGGAAAGACGATATCAAATTATTGCCCCAAAGCGGAATCAAGCTGGGCATCGTTTATATGCAGAAGAGCATATTCAAATTTTAAAATGGTTAATGGAAAAAGTTTCTTCCGGTATGATGATTGGACAAGCAGTTCAATTATTAGAAGAAAATCGTTTGCAGAGTACAGTTCAAAAAGAGATACATTTCGATAAAGAAGTTGTTTTAGTGGACGATTTGCTACAAGCTTTGTTAAAATTTGATGAAATTACAATTGCTGCATTATTAAACGAAGCTTTTAGTATATATTCAACAGAGAAGGTTGTTGCCAGTATTGTTCTTCGAGTGACAGACAAATTATTAACGTCAAAAAATAATAATGAGATTTCAATGGTGCAATTTCAATATGCACTATCATTTTTACAAACGCGTCTAGGGATGGTGTATCACAATGCCTCAATGTTTTCCTCTTTACACAAAGTTATTGTGTTAGAAAAGGATGCATTGAAAGGATTTATTTTTTCAACTTATTTACGCTTAAAAGGATATGAGGCGATATATATTAGGACAAGCTTAGCTGAAGATGGTATGTTATCAGCGGTAGAGGAAATACAGCCGAAATATGTATTTATATCTTTTGCTGACGAACAAGAAATGAAAAAGACGATGAACTTTATAAATTTATTACAAGAAAAAAGGGAATCTCTTTCTGTTGGATTTATCGGAAAGCTAGGCGTTCTAAACCAGTTGGACATTGAAACAATCTTAATTGGTGATACGAAAGAAGAATGGGATGGATGGTTAAAAATGTCGGAATAGTTGTTCGAAAAGAACCATCTATTTTCTATTTCATATAATAAAAATTAGATGCATTGGTTACGTAGGGAGGGTATGAGATGAGGCTGGAACGATTAAATTACAATAAGATAAAAATTTTTCTAACATTTGATGATTTATCTGAACGAGGATTAACGAAAGAAGATTTATGGAGAAATGCACCGAAAGTACAGCAATTATTTCGTGATATGATGCAAGAAGCAAATAAGGAATTAGGATTTGAAGCAGATGGTCCGATTGCAGTTGAAGTGTTTTCTCTACAAGCACAAGGGATGGTTGTAATTGTAACGAAAGAAAATCAAGAAATAGATACAGATGATGAGTTCCGTGACGAGTTTATTGAAATGCAAGTGACTCTAGATGAAAGTGAGCATATATTATATGAGTTTGCTACGCTAGATGACGTAATTAACCTGTCGAATCGCTTATATAACCTTGGTGTAACTGGCGGAAAGCTATATACGTGGGATGAGCGCTTCTATCTTTGGGTGGAAGAAGAGGAACAAATTCAATTGTTAAAGGCGGATTTTATAGCTATTTTAGCGGAATACGGTAATCCGTCTACAGCAACCATTTATCGCATCATGGAGTACGGTAAAGAATTAATGGATGTTAACGCGATAGAACAAATACACAATTACTTTGTAAAAAAACAAAACCTCAGCTAATACAACATAGCTGAGGTTTTGTTCTTATTTGGAGAAGGGAAGGGATGATTGTAAATACTCGAACATACTTTTTGAAAATAAAATATGCAGTTTTATGGGAGTGTGGTTGATGGAAATAAAAAATATTTAAATATTTAAGTATTTTACTTTTCTAAAAGTAATAAAAGGACTATAATAATAGTGAAAACGCTTGCAATAGAAAATAGTTTGTATATATTTGTTAGCGTTTTCTATTGCATTCCAAATTTAAGGGTGTATACTAGGCAATGAAGGTTTACTAAACAAGTGAAATTACAGGGGGTTTACTTACTATGGTAGCCGAAAAGGGAACTCAAACAAAAACACAACAACAAAGGGAACAACATTTTGAACTATTGAATTCAACACAAATTGTTATTAGTGAAGCGTTAGAAAAATTGGGTTATCCAAACGAAGTATATGAATTATTAAAAGAACCAATTCGTATGATGACAGTGAAAATACCAGTTCGTATGGATGACGGGACTGTTAAAATATTTACAGGATATCGTGCGCAACATAATGATGCTGTTGGTCCAACGAAAGGTGGAATTCGCTTCCATCCGAATGTAACAGAAAATGAAGTGAAAGCACTTTCAATCTGGATGAGTTTAAAATGTGGTATTGTTGATTTACCATATGGTGGAGGTAAGGGTGGAATTATTTGTGATCCACGTGAAATGTCATTCCGTGAGTTAGAAAGATTAAGCCGCGGTTATGTACGAGCAATTAGCCAAATCGTAGGACCGACGAAAGATATTCCAGCTCCAGATGTATTCACAAACTCTCAAATTATGGCATGGATGATGGATGAGTATAGCCGTATTGATGAATTTAATTCACCAGGATTTATTACAGGTAAACCGCTTGTACTAGGTGGATCACATGGACGTGAAACAGCAACAGCGAAAGGTGTAACAATTTGTATTCGCGAAGCTGCGAAAAAACGTGGCATTGATATTAAGGGTGCACGCGTTGTTGTTCAAGGATTCGGTAATGCTGGTAGCTTCTTAGCTAAATTTATGCATGATGCAGGTGCGAAAGTTATTGCAATCTCAGATGCTTACGGCGCGTTACATGATCCAAACGGATTAGATATTGATTATTTATTAGACCGTCGTGATAGCTTCGGTACAGTAACAAAGTTATTTAACAATACAATTTCAAACAAAGAATTGTTAGAACTTGATTGCGATATTTTAGTTCCAGCTGCAATTGAGAACCAAATTACAGAAGAAAATGCTAATGATATTAAAGCGAAAATCGTTGTTGAAGCTGCAAATGGTCCAACAACATTAGAAGCGACTAAAATTTTAACAGATCGCGGAATTTTACTTGTTCCAGACGTGTTAGCAAGTGCTGGTGGTGTAACAGTATCTTACTTTGAGTGGGTACAAAATAACCAAGGTTACTACTGGACTGAAGAAGAAGTAGAACAACGTTTAGAAAAAGTAATGGTAAGATCATTTGATTCTATTTATGAAACAGCACAAGTTCGTAAAGTGAACATGCGCTTAGCGGCGTACATGGTTGGTGTTCGTAAAATGGCTGAAGCAAGCCGCTTCAGAGGTTGGGTATAAAATATTATATCTTGAGAAAACGTGATTTCCTTTCGAGGGAATCACGTTTTTTTGTTGAAGTATTAAATGAGGTGTTGTATATGGAGAATGAAATGTTGGAACGAGTAGAACAATTAGAAGAAAAGGTTAATAGGTTAGAGGGAGAACTCGCAAGAACGATGAAAGCTCGCAAAATAAGTACCGTTCGGATGTTCGGGGAAGGGCTACTGTTTCTGATATTTGGTGTGGTTGTAGTAGGGCCGATTATTGCCGTTGTAATCTCAATTTTTACTTGGCTTGCTGAAAAATAAAATAAAATAAAAATAAAAAAGAACGCTTGTTCTACACGAACAAACGTGCTATACTCTCCTTAGATAAACAAAACGGAAATGATTTTAAGGAGAGATAAATGATGAAAATGACAGTAGACCAAAGATTTATGATGCCAGCAGATGTTGTAGAGCGAGTGGAAGTATTACGAAACAAACAAAGCAAGCGTGGCACATTATTACAATCGGTAAATAAATTTTTCGGTTTAGATACGAAAGAAGATTGTGTTTGGTTTTACGGTTTTTATGGAGTGGCTGTAAGTATCTTGTTGTTTATGGTGTTCACTTCAAATATTTTCGATTTTCTCTTCGCGTAAGAAATATGCGATAAGGACATTGCTACCGAATACATATATAAGGAAGTAAGGTAATCTTCTAGAGCGGGAGTTGGTAGCAATGGCGATGTTTCCTATAGAGCGCAATTATATTGGATATGGAAGTTCACGACCGGGGATTCCTCTGACTAAAGTGAGATTTATCGTAAGCCATGATACGGGGAATCCTGGAAGCAATGCGATAGGCAATCGAGATTACTTTAATGAATTACAACCGAAAGCTTCGGCACATACATTTATAGATGATAAAACAATATTGGAGATTATTCCTATAAATGAAGTTGCGTATCATGTTCGATATGGTGTGCCGACGGATAATGACTTATATGGCTATGACGCGAATAAGGCGGCCATTGGAGTGGAACTTTGTTATGGTGGTGATGTTAACTTTTGGGAAGCGTATAATCGTTTTACATGGTATCATGCGTATTTATGCCAAAACTTTGGCTTAAATCCGAAAAAAGATATCGTGTCACATAAAACGCTTGATCCAGCTAGAAAGATTGATCCTGAGAATGTATTAGGGAAACAAGGTATTAAATTTCAACAGTTTTTAGCAGATGTCTATCGGATGTACGTTTCGTTTAGATGACAAATATATGAAAAATGAATACAATAAAGATAGGTGCCTACTGCTGTAAGTAGGTTTTTTCTTGTTTTTATAAATAGTGCATTGGTAGAAGACTAGGAGTGGACGAGTATGCAGAAAGAAACAGTTATTATAATCGGAGGCGGTCCGTGCGGATTAGCGGCTGCAATTTCGTTGCAAAAGGTAGGGATAAATCCGTTAGTAATTGAAAAAGGAAACATTGTAAATGCCATTTATAATTATCCAACTCATCAAACATTTTTCTCTTCTAGTGAAAAATTAGAAATTGGTGATGTAGCTTTTATTACAGAAAATCGTAAGCCATTTCGAAATCAAGCGCTTGCGTATTATCGTGAAGTAGTAAAACGTAAATCTGTACGTGTAAATGCTTTTGAGCGAGTGGAGAAAGTTCAAAAAGATGGAGAAGTTTTTCAGGTTGAGACGACAAAGCGTGATGGAAGTAAGGAAATGTATATAGGGAAATATATTGTTGTAGCAACTGGATATTATGATAATCCAAATTATATGAATGTTCCAGGTGAGGAATTGAAGAAAGTAGCTCACTATTTTAAAGAGGGGCATCCTTATTTTGATCGAGATGTAGTAGTTATAGGTGGGAAAAACTCGAGTGTAGATGCCGCGTTAGAACTTGTTAAATCTGGTGCACGTGTAACGGTACTGTATCGTGGAAGTGAGTATTCACCAAGCATAAAGCCTTGGATTTTGCCGGAATTTGAGGCGTTAGTACGAAACGGTACAATTCAAATGCATTTTGGAGCTCATGTGAAAGAGATTACTGAGCATACATTAACGTTTACAGTTGATGGTGAAGCTTTTACAATCAAAAACGATTTTGTATTTGCGATGACTGGTTATCATCCTGATCATAGCTTCTTAACGAAGATGGGTGTTCAGATTGATGAAGAAACAGGACGTCCAATTTATACAGAGGATAGAATGGAAACGAATGCTGAAAATATTTTCATTGCAGGTGTCATTGCTGCTGGAAATAATGCAAATGAAATATTTATCGAGAACGGTAGATTTCATGGAGATGCGATTGCGCAAACCATTGCATCAAGAGAAAAATAAAAAGGAGCTGTCGGGAAAATCTCGACAGCTCCTTTTTATTCGTGCATAAACATATTTTGAATGGATTCATGAGAATTTGTATTCTCTAATGCAACAAGTAATTTAATGCGTGCTTTTTGTGCATTTAAGCCGTATGTGAATACAATGCCCATATCTTTTAAGTGTTTACCGCCACCTTCATACGAATATACGTCTTGAACGATACCGTTGAAACAGCGAGAAACTAATACGACAGGAATACCTTTATTTAATAATCTTTCTAGGCTAGGTAGTGTTCTTGGAGGGAGATTACCTTGTCCAAGAGCTTCGATAACAATGCCGTCTACAGGAAGATTTTCGATTGCTGCTAATAATGTATCATCCATGCCAGCATATGCTTTTAGAACAACTACATTTTTAGACACTTTGTTTATCGTATATGATTCGCGATGTACTAAAGCGTGATGGAAGACAACGCCGCGTTTTGTTACCATTCCAATTGGTCCGTATTGTGGACTTTGGAATGTTGCGACATTACTTGTATGTGTTTTCGTTACATTTGTAGCGCAATGAATTTCGTCGTTTAATACGACTAAAACACCTTTTTCTGCAGCTTCATCACAACTAGCAACTTTTACAGCTGATAAGAAGTTATATAGACCATCAGCACCTAACTCATTGCTAGAGCGCATTGCACCTGTCACTACGATCGGAATAGTTGCTTGTACTGTTAAATCTAAGAAATAAGCTGTTTCTTCTAATGTATCCGTACCATGCGTAATAACTACGCCATGAATGTTGTCTTGTTTTACTCTTTCATCAATGATGACTTGTAATTGTAACATTTCGCTCGGTGTCATATGAGGAGATGGTAGATGGAACACATCTTCAACGATTAAATCAACATCGCCTTCTAAATCAGGAATGAATTTTAAAAGAGGATTTTTTTTACCTGGTTGTACGACCCCAGTTTCTTTATCTTCCTCCATTGCAATTGTTCCACCTGTGTGTAAAACTAGGATTCTTTTCAATGCTTATACCCCTTTCAAGTAAAAAATACATTTAGAACATAACATGTTTTGAGTAAATTCGACAATGGAAATGTATAAAAGTATGCCTCGAAAATGACAATAAAATTAACTGCTATATGTACGATGTATAAAATTACGAAACGAAATGTGCAAATATAGTATAGGAGGGAGAAATTACGTTGAAAAAGATGGAGAGAATTTTTATTCGTATATTGATAATACAATTCATTTGTCTTTCTGTTGTACAATTGTTATTTATACATAAGTCATCAGTGAAATATTTATCTAAAATTGTTTATTATGAGGGTGTTATGGTAAAAAACAAAGTGGAAATCTTGCAGGTGAATCGGTAGTTTTCATTTTCTTCTATGAAGGATTATGCTACAATAATTGAGGATTTAATGACGCGAAGCAAATGAGAAGAAGCAGGGTGAACACCTGCTTTTCGTTTTGTTTTATAAGTGAAAAAATGAGGTGTTACAATGGATAAACGAATTTCAATTGCTATAGATGGTCCAGCAGCTGCAGGGAAAAGTACAGTGGCAAAAGTTGTTGCGAAGGAACTTTCTTATGTTTATATTGATACAGGCGCAATGTACCGTACGCTTACATATGCAGCCCTTCAACAAAAAGTAGACATTGAAAATGAAGAGCAGTTAATGGAAGTTGTAAAGAATGTAAATATTGAGTTTCAGCAAGGAGAAAATACACAGCTTGTATTTTTAAATGGACAAGATGTTTCCGAAGTAATTCGTACACCTGATGTGACGAATCGAGTATCTATTGTAGCGAAACATCGCCTTGTTCGTGAAGAAATGGTACGTCGTCAGCAAGAGTTAGCGAAAAAAGGCGGCGTTGTAATGGACGGCCGTGATATTGGTACACATGTATTACCGGATGCTGAAGTGAAAATCTTTATGCTTGCTTCTGTTGAAGAAAGAGCGGAAAGAAGGCATTTAGAAAATTTAAATAAAGGTTTCGATTCTAATTTAGAGCAGCTAAAAGAAGAAATTGCTCAGCGTGATAAATTAGATTCAGAACGCGAAGTTTCTCCACTAAAAAAGGCTGATGATGCATTGGAATTAGATACGACTTCTTTATCAATTGAAGAAGTTGTCCAAAAAATTATGAGCATTGTTTCTGGAGTGTTTGCGAAATAAAGAAAGGGGATAATCCTCTTTCTTTTTTTGTTTAAATAGAAATGTAAAGGATACGTGAATTGTGAGTCTCTTTCCTTGACAAATGAGCTGATTTGTAAGAAGTTAGTTAAAGAGGAATGAAACTGTCAGAATATATTCGCTATTATATTTCAAAACATACTTTTTTCAAGCTGGTTTTGCTGTATACTATTTATATAGGTTTAATATATTTTCTTGTGAATGTTATTGAAAAAGAGTATGTGATGAGAAATTCTTAAACATGCAAATGAAAACTTTGTTTTCATTTCGTATATACATAAAAAATGCTTTGTCAATTCTGTAGGGAGGTATTTCCATGGTAGAGAAAATGAATGAAGAAGTTATGGATTCAAAAGAATTACAAGTTGGTGACGTTGTTACAGGTTCTGTAACGAAGGTTGAAGAGAAACAAGTGCTTGTAAATGTTGGATACAAAACAGATGGCGTAATTCCAATTAGTGAATTAGCTAACGTTCATATTGAAAAAGCAAGCGATGTTGTAGAATTAGATCAAACACTAGAGTTGAAAATTATTAAATTAGAAGAAGATGATCTTGTCTTATCTAAACGTGCTGTTGATGCAGAAAAAGCATGGGTAGAACTACAAGAGAAATTTACTTCTGGTCATGTATTTGATGTTACTGTAAAAGATATTGTGAATGGCGGATTAGTTGTGGACCTTGGTGTTCGCGGTTTTATTCCAGCTTCACTTGTAGAAGTACATTATGTAGAAGACTTTACTGACTATAAAGGTAAAACATTAGCGGTGAAAATTGTTGAATTAGACCGTGAAAAAAATCGTGTAATCCTTTCGCATAAAGCGGTAGTAGAATTAGAACTAGATTCTAAGAAAAAAGAAGCAATTTCTTCATTAAAAGAAGGGGACGTTGTTGAAGGAACAGTACAACGATTAACTGACTTTGGCGCATTCGTTAATGTTGGTGGAGTGGACGGTTTAGTTCACATTTCACAAATTTCACACGAACGTGTAGAGCAACCTTCTGAAGTGTTAGAGCAAGGTCAAAAGGTTAAGGTAAAGGTGTTATCTGTTGATGCTGATACACAACGTATTTCTTTATCAATTAAAGCAGCTCAACCAGGACCTTGGGAAAACGTTGCTGGCGAAATAAAAGCTGGAGATATTCGTGAGGGAGTAGTAAAACGCCTTGTTACATTTGGTGCATTCGTTGAGATTTTACCGGGCGTTGAAGGACTTGTACACGTATCTCAAATTGCAAATCGTCACGTGAAAAATCCGAATGAAGTATTGGAAATGGGACAAGAAGTAAAAGTGAAAGTACTTGAAGTTCACGTAGCAGAGAAACGTATTTCTTTAAGTATAAAAGAAGCGCTTGAGGAAAATAATGTAACTGAAGATTATAGTCAGTATGAGCCAAATGCTGATTCTGCTACTTTCCAATTAAGTGATATTATTGGTGAACAACTG
Source organism: Bacillus sp. GMa5/1 (assembly GCF_050172015.1). Lineage (NCBI taxonomy): Bacteria > Bacillati > Bacillota > Bacilli > Caryophanales > Bacillaceae > Bacillus > Bacillus sp. GMa5/1. The sequence goes on from NZ_JBNLYC010000003.1 coordinate 29,321, forward strand.
AAAAAATTAAAGAAATAATGAGGGGTACAAGTGGTAAGGGCAAAACGTAAATTAGATCATATTGAATACGCTCTTTCTACTGGTCAGTCTCGTACGCATGGCTTTCATGATATTGATTTTGTGCATCAAAGCTTGCCAAATTCAAATTATGACACAATAACATGTGAAACAAAAATCGGCGAACTTTCACTAAGTTCGCCGATTTTTATCAATGCGATGACTGGTGGTGGAGGAGAGAAAACGTTACATATTAATGAGCAATTAGCATATGTAGCGAAACATCATAACCTTGCTATGGCTGTAGGTTCGCAAATGGCGGCGTTAAAAGATGAAAGTGAAGCTGCTTCTTATAAGGTGATCAGAAAGGTAAATCCAAATGGTATTTTCTTTGCTAATTTAGGTAGTGAGGCAACTATCGAACAGGCAGAGCGTGCCGTTGATATGATTGAAGCGAATGCATTGCAAATTCATTTAAATGTCATACAAGAGTTAACGATGCCAGAAGGAGACCGTGATTTTACTGGAGTACTTCAGCGCATTGAGAAAATTGTTTTAAATAGTAAAGTTCCTATCATTGTAAAAGAAGTTGGATTTGGGATGAGTAAGGAAACAGTGCAGCAGTTAGCGAACGTAGGTGTAACAGCAATTGATATTGGTGGGCAAGGTGGTACGAATTTTGCTGCTGTTGAAAATGAAAGAAGACAGCGAATGCTTTCTTATTTTAATAACTGGGGCATACAAACAGCAACCTCGATTATTGAAGCAACCTCTACAAATAATAACCTCTCTTTTATTGCATCTGGGGGCATACAAACAGCGCTTGACGTAGCGAAAGCGATCGCATTAGGGGCGAATACAACTGCGTTTGCTGGTTACTTTTTACGTATTTTAATGCAAGATGGTATCGAGAAGTTAGTGGATGAAATTGAGCTTCTACATACAGATTTGAAATTTATAATGACAGCTCTTGGTGCGAAAACGATAGAAGAGTTGCAATCTGTACCTCTTGTTGTAAAGGGTGAAACGTATCATTGGTTAATGCAGCGTGGTATTGATACTGCGCATTATAGTAGGAGATAAAAAATCAACCGTTCGGTTGATTTTTTTTTTGTTCTATTCTTTTTCGTAATATAAAGTGGAGAAAGGAATTAGTATTATATAAAAATATCATTTCGTAAAAATTTCAATTGAAAAAGGGTTGAAAAATGTAGATGGTGTGTTGTCGAATTACTGGAGAGAACTTAATTTTTAATAGGAATAGGTGAAGATAAAAAGAAGTAGTGGGAGGATATAGTGTGTGAAATATTATTTCAATATAAATAGAAAACATTAAACTGATTATGTAAAAGACGGTTTCGTACAATATCGAAACCGTCTTTTTGCATTAATTAGTGCTGGTTTTGTTTTCGAGCCTGTTCTGGTGTATCAAGTCCAGTTGCACCTGGATATTGTAGTGATTGATCACGATCGGATTCAACGCGGCGTGATTCTCGTAGTTTTCGTTCTTGGCGATCTTTACCCATAATGAATAACACCTCCTTGTTAAAAGTGTTGCTGTTATAAGAAAAAACTATGCGTAAATAAAGTGGATTAACTTTCATAAAAAGTTCCCATAATGGAAAACATAGGAGGTGAAGTTGATGGATGGAAGTACTTTTTATTTTGTAGCTTGGATAGGGTGGATCATTGTAACCTTTTTTATGAAAAAGGACCTTATTCGGTGGAAGTTAGGCGCTTGTATACTGATTTTTATAATTTGCTCTCCGTTACATGTAACGATCGCCTCATTCGTGGTATCAGTAAATGCTCTTTTACTTTGTATTATTTCTTTTATAGGGATCACGCTATATTCTGTCTGGAAAAAATTATATAGCTTACTTTCGGCGCTTATTATTACAATGTTATATACAAGTTTTCATCTGTTAGAAATATATGATCCGATTTGGATTGTGGTGGATAGAGTGTTTCTGCTAAGTAGTGGTCTTGTGTATGCATCGGTGTTATTGCATGGAGATCGCATATTACGATTATGTTCTCTATATGTAGGGATGTTACAAGGAGAGCTGCTAGTGACATTTATTTTTAGGAAATTGAATTTTCCATATGATTACGGTAGTTTAGCATTTTTTGATATCGTCGCCATTTCTACATTATTCATGGCAATATTGTTTTGGATTGCAAAAGCATCAGTATACATGGAACGGTTTAAGAGAAAAACACGTAAAAGAAAGGCGAGGGTAATACATGACTGAATATACACCAGCCATTTTATGCGGCGTAATAGCGGGGACAGTTACAAGGGTGCTAATGCTTCGGACGGATACACGGCAATATCCGACGAGGCTACATGGGAAAATTATTCATATTGCAATGGGGTTAATTGCAGCTGCTTTAGGAGCGATTGCAATCCCGTCTATTTTGAAAAAAGATTTTTCTGCCATTACATTTCTTACATTAGCAGCGACACAATTTCGTGATGTACGTAATATGGAAAGAAATACGCTTCAACAATTAGATGGGTATGAGCTCGTACCGCGTGGAAATACATACATTGAAGGAATTGCATTGGTTTTTGAAAGTCGCAACTATTTGGCAATGTTAACGTCGTTTGCAACGACGTTTGCGTATATAGGATTCCGTTCATGGATTGCAGGAGTAATTATGGCTATAATCGCATTTTTTATTGCGAAAAAATTAATGTCTGGTAAAAGGCTACATGATCTTGTTGAAATTGAGCACGTTCCGCTTCGTTTTGAAGGAGCAGGGCTTTATATTGACAATATTTACATTATGAATATTGGATTGCCAGCAAGACAAGAAGAAATTATGAAATATGGTATGGGTTTTATTTTAAAGCCGAAATCAATTGATGCGATGGTTACAATCTCAAATTTAGGGCAACGACAAGCTATTTTACACGATGTTTCAGTAGCGTTAGGGATTTATAGAGATTCTGGTACACCAGCGCTTGTACCGTTAGCAAAGCGTGATTTAGAGGATGGCAGGGTTGGGATTTTTGTCCTGCCGCAAGATCAAGATGCAGAGAAAGCGATAGGTGTCATAGGAAATGTACCAACGTTAGAAAGTGCTGTCCATATGTCATCGGAAGCCCCGAAAGGAAGGGGAGATAAGAGATGATGTTAGAAAGCGTTATTCTGGCAGTTATAACAACGACTCCAGAAAAATTTGCAGGTGGTGCTCCTTTATTCGTTTGCGAATCGACAGAGGAACTAGAATTTGTTGCAAATAATTTAGAGGCAATTTTAGATGGCATTGCACATCGCTTACAAGAGAATGTATATATTATTGTGAAACATTAGCAACGTGTGTTATAATGTGAGGTGTTTTGATACGTTGAGAAATATTCTGGAATGCAAATCCCTTCTTGCACAAAGAAGGGTTTTTTACATAATAAACAGAAGCAAGTTGAAAGGATGAAAGTATATGCCGAAACCAGTAATAGCGATAGTAGGTCGCCCGAACGTAGGGAAATCTACTATTTTCAATAGAATTGTTGGAGAAAGAGTTTCAATCGTAGAAGATATTCCAGGTGTAACGCGCGATCGTATTTATAGCGCTGGAGAATGGTTAAATCATGAATTTAACATTATTGATACGGGCGGAATTGATATTGGAGACGAGCCGTTTTTGACACAAATTCGTCAACAAGCTGAAGTAGCAATTGATGAAGCGGATGTTATCATTTTTATGACAAACGGTCGTGACGGTGTAACAGCAGCTGATGAAGAAGTTGCAAAAATTTTATATCGTTCAAATAAACCGGTTGTACTTGCAGTAAATAAAGTGGACAATCCGGAAATGCGCAGTGACATTTATGACTTTTATGCATTAGGATTTGGCGAACCATTCCCAATTTCAGGTACACACGGATTAGGATTAGGTGACTTACTAGACGAAGCTGCACAACATTTTCCAAAGATTGAAGAAGACGGATATGATGAAGACACAATTCGTTTCTCTTTAATTGGACGTCCAAACGTAGGGAAATCATCACTTGTAAATGCTCTTCTTGGTCAAGAGCGTGTAATTGTTAGTAATGTAGCAGGAACAACTCGTGATGCTGTCGATACACCATATAGTAAAGATGGAAAAGATTATGTAATTATTGATACAGCTGGTATGCGTAAAAAAGGAAAAGTGTATGAAAGTACAGAAAAATATAGTGTACTTCGTGCGCTAAGAGCGATTGAACGTTCTGACGTTGTTTTAGTCGTTTTAGATGGTGAAGAAGGAATTATTGAGCAAGATAAAAAAATCGCTGGATATGCTCATGATTCAGGGCGAGCTGTTGTTATCGTTGTAAATAAATGGGATGCAGTGAAAAAAGACGAAAAAACAATGAAAGCATTTGAAGAAAATATTCGTGCTCATTTCCAATTCTTAGAATACGCACCAATTGTTTTCTTATCTGCAAAAACAAGAAAACGTACACAAACATTAATACCGGTTATCGATGAGGTAAATGAAAGTCATAGTATCCGTATTCAAACGAACGTATTAAACGATGTAATTATGGATGCGGTAGCGATGAATCCGACGCCAACTCATAATGGTAGCCGTCTGAAAATTTTCTATGCAACACAAGTTGCGGTAAAACCACCGACATTTGTTGTGTTTGTAAACGATCCAGAATTATTGCACTTCTCATATGAGCGTTTCTTGAAGAATCGCTTACGTGAATCATTTGGCTTCGTAGGAACGCCGATTCACATTATCGCTAGAGCAAGAGACTAATGGAGAGGATGTGATTTTATGACAAAAATCACAGTAGTAGGAGCAGGTAGCTGGGGAACAGCGTTAGCGATGGTATTAGCTGACAATGGACATGATGTACGTATTTGGGGAAATCGCCCAGAACTTATGGATGAAATTAATACGAAACATGAGAATAGTCGATATCTCCCAGGCATTACATTGCCAAGCACAATCGTAGCCTACTCTTCTTTAGAAGAAGCATTAGTAGATGTAAATACAGTACTGTTAGTAGTACCAACGAAAGCGTACAGAGATGTATTACAAGAGATGAAAGAAATTGTTACTGAACCAATTACTTGGATTCATGCGAGCAAAGGAATTGAACCTGGTACGTCAAAACGTATTTCGGAAGTGATTGAGGAAGAAATTCCAGAGCACTTAATTAAAGATGTTGTTGTACTGTCTGGACCGAGTCATGCTGAAGAAGTCGGTTTACGACAAGCGACAACAGTTACGTCTGCAGCAAAGCGTATGGAAGCGGCTGAGGAAGTACAAGATTTATTTATGAATAGTTATTTCCGTGTATACACAAATCCAGATATCGTTGGAGTTGAACTTGGTGGTGCGTTAAAAAATATTATCGCATTAGCTGCTGGTATAACTGATGGTCTTGGATTAGGTGATAATGCAAAGGCGGCATTGATGACACGTGGTTTAACAGAGATTGCTCGTTTAGGAAGAAAAATGGGCGGGAATCCGTTAACGTTTGCTGGTCTAACTGGTATGGGAGACTTAATTGTAACGTGTACAAGTGTTCATAGCCGAAATTGGCGCGCTGGAAATATGCTTGGAAAAGGACACTCTTTAGAAGAAGTGTTAGAAAGCATGGGTATGGTTGTGGAAGGTGTAAGAACAACGAAAGCTGCTCATGAATTGGCAGAGAAAATGGAAGTTGAAATGCCGATTACAGCTGCTTTATATGACGTGCTGTTCAATGGGAATAACGTAAAAGATGCGGTAGGCTCATTGATGGGGCGTGTTCGAAAACATGAAGTGGAAGCTATACCTGATTTACTGTAAAGAAAAGCGACAGAAGTACATTTGTACTTCTGTCGCTTTTTTATTTTTTGGGTCTTTTCACCATTTTTTCATTTTTGCATAGGATGAAGAGTAACTTGAGGAGAGGGTGAAAAGAATGGATAATAATATTTTTAATAATATTGAGAAGGAAGCGAAAGTAAATAAAGAGGATATTTTTAAATTAGCATCATCCGTGCAAAATGCGAATTTACGTGATGAAACTGTACTTCGTCAATTAATTCATCAAGTGGCTCTTATGGCGGGACGTGAAGTGCCGAAAGAGCAAGAGGATCAAATTGTAAAAGCGATTATTAATAATAATATGCCAACAGATTTTGGCTCGTTAAGCAAAATGTTTAAAAAATAAATTATGAGAAACAAAGAGTTTGTAGATTGCATATGATAGCCATGAAAGAATGGGAATAGAGCTGTTTTTGGGCATATTTGGTCAACCGAAGCGAGAGGTACAATCGCTTCGGTTTTATTTTTGCTTAGATTGGTGAAAAATGCTGGAAAACCTATTGATTAAAGTTATATATTCGCAATTTGTAGTAAAATGTTCTTTTTGTATTTGTTTAAAGATTTTAATTTGTTAAAATAGTATAAAAATAGATTGATAAAAAGGGGTGTGTATATGTCAGAAGGGCTTATGAAAATGTGGTTAGCTTTAGGGGCAATTGGATTTATGTTTTTTGCAGTAAGTTTTATTTTATTAAGTAGACATAAAATAAAGAATAAATTTTTGAAAGGGATTACAGCATTAGTAGCGTACACCCTTATGATTGTGTCAGGAATTGTTATTTTTCTTGTTGTATTTAGTGGACCTGTACAGCAGTAAATGGAATGGTCTCGAAAATACTACATACAGAGCAAATTAGATTAGTATGAAAAGGTGATGCTAGTGAAAAAATTACATATTATTTTAATATTTTGTTGTATGAGCCTTTTAACGGGGTGTCTGTATCCGAAAGAAAATATGAAGCAAAATGCGGTTCCTTATGAAGATCAGCTACAGGTTGTTCAAAAAGCTGTTGTGACATTTAAGGAGCAAAATGATGGGATATTGCCAATTAAGACGAGGGATATGAGTACACCTATTTATCAAAAGTATCCGATCGATTTTCAACAGATTGCCCCGCGTTACATACAAGAAGCGCCAGGGAATGCGTATGAAAGTGGAGGAGTATATCAATACGTATTAATAGACGTTGAAACAAATCCAACAGTAAAGTTAATTGATGTTAGGATGGCTGAACAAATTCAGGAACTATCTTTAAAGCTTAGGATGTATCGTGATGAACATCAATATCCACCTTTTAAAAAAGTAATTTCAGATGGTGTATATGAATTGGATTTCAAAAAACTAGGATATAAAGATGTGCCACAAGTGACAAGTCCATATTCTGGTAAAGGACTTCCTTTTGTAATTAATGAAAAAGGAGAAGTTTTTGTTGATTATAGAATCGACTTATATGACGCTTTGAAAAAAAATGAAGGGCAGTTTACGGAGGGAGAAGATATTCGAAATATACTTTCGAAAGGTTCCCCGTTTGTACCAGCTTATTCTTTACCGTACACAGTAAAGGATGGAGAACCAATTTTTTTAAAATGATAAGTCATGAACCTTTCTTTTAGTGAATAAGTTCTAGAAGAAAGGTTTTTTATGTTATACAACTTACGATGCAAACAAAAGATATTTTTTAATAGTCATATGAAATTGGACAAAATTATATGATATATTGTCCGAACTTCTAGAATACCATTATATTATATCAGATATTATAGGCAACGTTAGAGAAGGTATTAGTTGACTATAAACGCGGAATTATTCCCAAAAATTTTGAGGGAGGGAATCACTTGGAAAAGGTAGATATTTTTAAAGATATTGCAGAACGAACAGGCGGTGATATTTATTTTGGAGTTGTAGGAGCTGTTCGAACAGGGAAATCAACATTCATTAAAAAATTTATGGAACTTGTAGTTATTCCAAACATTGAGAATGAGTCTGACCGTCAAAGAGCGCAGGATGAATTGCCTCAAAGTGCTGCTGGTCGTACAATTATGACGACGGAACCGAAGTTTGTTCCAAACCAAGCGGTTTCTATCGAAGTAGATGAAGGACTTGAAGTGAATATTCGATTAGTAGATTGTGTTGGATATACGGTTCCTGGAGCGAAGGGCTATGAAGATGAGAATGGCCCACGCATGATTAATACCCCTTGGTATGAAGAACCTATTCCATTCCATGAAGCTGCAGAAATCGGCACGCGTAAAGTAATTCAAGAACATTCAACAATTGGTGTTGTAATTACAACAGATGGAACAATTGGTGAAATTCCAAGAAGAGATTATATAGAGGCAGAAGAACGCGTTGTAAATGAGTTGAAAGAAGTAGGAAAACCTTTCATTATGATAATTAATACGGTACAGCCGTATCATCCAGATACAGAGCAATTACGCCAAAGTTTATCAGAAGAATATGATATCCCGGTTATTGCAATGAGTGTGGAGAGTTTAAGAGAAACAGATGTATATAATGTACTTCGTGAAGCACTATTTGAATTCCCTGTATTAGAAGTGAATGTGAACCTTCCGAGCTGGGTAATGGTGCTAAATGAAGGGCATTGGTTGCGTCAAAGTTATCAAGAAGCAGTTCAAGAAACTGTGAAGGATATAAAACGTCTTCGTGATGTGGATCGCGTTGTTTGGCAGTTTAGTCAATATGAATTTATTGATCGAGCGAGCCTAGCTGGCATTGATATGGGGCAAGGTGTGGCGGAGATTGATTTATATGCGCCAGATGAATTATATGATCAGATTTTAAAAGAAGTAGTAGGAGTAGAAATTCGAGGGAAAGATCATTTATTAAAGCTTATGCTCGATTTATCTCATGCGAAAATAGAGTACGATCAAGTGGCGGATGCACTGCGTATGGTTAAGCAAACAGGATATGGTGTAGCAGCACCTGCATTAGCGGATATGAGCTTAGATGAGCCAGAAATTATTCGTCACGGTTCAAGGTTTGGTGTGAAGTTAAAAGCAGTAGCGCCATCTATTCATATGATTAAAGTAGATGTAGAGTCAACGTTTGAGCCGATTATTGGTACTGAAAAGCAAAGTGAAGAATTAGTTCGTTATTTAATGCAAGATTTTGAAGATGACCCGTTATCAATTTGGAATTCTGATATATTTGGACGTTCACTTAGCTCGATTGTTCGAGAAGGAATTCAAGCGAAATTATCTTTAATGCCAGAAAATGCTAGATATAAATTAAAAGAAACGCTAGAAAGAATTATTAATGAAGGATCTGGCGGATTAATTGCGATTATACTATAAGAAAAAATCCCTCTCACTGTAGAGGGATTTTTTGTTTTTTTGATTATAAAATAGAAAAATAAACAGTCATTATCTAATACATTGTTGTAAATTGTCAAGTTTCATCAGATTTTCACATTTTCAGAGTAACAATTTCCTTAAAAATATTGAATTATAAAGGAGAATCGTATAATATAGGCGTTGATAATGATTTATCTACATCTTTGTAGTATAGAATTTGCAAAAATTGCCTACAAATGAAAGTAAGACTCATTTTATGATCATTATACAGTCTTATCTTTGGGAGGAGGTGAATGGCATGAACAAGACAGATTTAATCAATGCTGTTGCAGAAGCAAGTTCCCTTTCTAAAAAGGACGCAACAAAAGCAGTAGACGCTGTTTTTGATTCTATCTTAGAAGCTTTAAAACAAGGTGATAAAGTACAACTGATCGGATTCGGTAACTTCGAAGTTCGTGAGCGTGCGGCTCGTAAAGGTCGTAACCCACAAACAGGTGAGGAGATTGAAATCGCTGCAAGTAAAGTACCTGCATTCAAACCTGGTAAAGCGTTAAAAGATGCGGTTAAATAATCCTTACATATTAGCAGGGAAGAAGAGTTTCCTTTTTGGGAACTCTTCTTTTTGCTTTTAAAAACATAAATATGCTAGAATGTGTTCGTATCACTTTTAGGTTTTCGGGAGGGCTAGCGGATGGCAAAAGTTAATTTAGAACAAATTGAACATGCAGTACGCCTTATTTTAGAGGCGATTGGGGATGACCCAAATCGTGAGGGAGTACTTGATACACCAAAGCGTGTTGCAAAAATGTACGCAGAAGTGTTCTCAGGTATGCATGAAGATCCGAAAGAGCATTTGCATAAAGTATTCGGAGAAGATCACGAAGAGCTTGTACTAGTAAAAGATATACCATTTTATTCGATGTGTGAGCATCATTTAGTTCCATTCTATGGAGTTGCTCACGTTGCATATATTCCGCAAGGTGGAAAGGTGACAGGGTTAAGTAAATTAGCTCGTACCGTAGATACAATTGCACGTCGCCCACAACTGCAAGAACGTATTACATCAACAGTAGCGAACTCTATTATGGAAGTACTAGAGCCTCATGGTGTAATGGTAGTAGTAGAAGCAGAACATATGTGTATGACGATGCGTGGTGTAAAAAAACCAGGTGCGAAAACAGTAACGACAGCAGTGCGTGGTGTGCTTGAAAATGATGCTGCAGCGCGCAGTGAAATTTTATCGTTTATTAAAACGAAGTAAAGAAAAGCGGGAAACTGCTTTTCTTTTTTTTTTTTAGTAAATAAATGATATAGTTTTAACTAGACAGAGTGAGATTAGAAAGATTGCTTACATGAATGGTAGGTGTAGCCAAGTTTTGGTTATAGAAAATAGAGTGTATGTGTTATAATAAGTTTTATGAATTAGAAAACAAGGGTGATTTTTTGTGTGTGACATCTACGGAGGGTATGCGGGTATAAAAGAAAAATTGATGGAGAAATTACGCCATCCTTACTTTATAAACTATATTGAAGAACCATTTATTGATGAAGAAAAGATAGCATTGTTATATGGTGCTTTAAAGAGTGCAAACTTACATATAGAACAAATTGAGCATTACGTAGTAACAATTATGCTTGTACAAATTGCGCTTGATACGCATGAAAGGGTATCAAATAAAGCAGGCGAGGAAGAGATTGAATTCCATAAATGTCGTCAATTAACAGTACTTGCAGGCGATTACTATAGTGGACTATATTATTATTTATTGTCTATGAATCGTGATATTGTTTTAATTCGTGCACTTGCTGAAGGAATTAAAGAGATAAATGAACACAAAATTATGTTATACCAAAAAGCGCATGAAACGACGGATGACATAATGAAAAGCATAGTAATGATTGAGTCTGCGCTCCTTCAAAAAACATGTGATCATTTTCAGTTATCACATTGGAAGCCATTTATCACATACGTATTAGGTGGAAATCGCCTTCAAAAAGAAATTCAATTGTATGCTGATAAGCAACATTCGCCTGTTTTTCAAGCTATGCAAGATGCTTTAGGGGATAAAGCAGAAGTAGTGATTAATGGTTGGATGAAGGAATTGAGAAAGAAAGAAAAAAATTTTTTAGAAAATCACACAGACATAAATGAAATAAATTCTGTGTTAAGGAATAAATAGAAGACATAAGCAATTTTACATTGGAAGAAGGTACGAGCATGCAACAATCAAAAGAAGAAAGAGTACATGACGTATTTGAAAAGATTTCTGATAAATACGATGTGATGAATTCTGTAATTAGTTTTCAAAGACATAAAGCGTGGCGTAAAGAAACGATGCGAATTATGGATGTACAACCAGGCAGTCAAGCGCTTGATGTATGCTGTGGAACCGCAGATTGGACAATTGCGCTAGCTGGAGCCGTAGGTGAACAAGGAAAGGTTGTTGGCTTAGACTTCAGTGAAAATATGTTATCTGTCGGTAAGCAAAAGGTAGAGGCGTTACAATTAAAACAAGTAGAACTTCTACATGGGAATGCAATGGAACTTCCGTTTGAAGATAATACGTTTGATTATGTGACGATTGGGTTTGGTTTACGTAACGTACCGGATTATATGCACGTATTAAAAGAAATGACGCGTGTAGTAAAACCAGGTGGAAAAGTAATCTGTTTAGAAACATCTCAACCAACAATGATTGGTTTTCGACAAGGGTATATTTTATACTTTAAATATATCATGCCGTTATTTGGAAAGATGTTTGCGAAAAGTTATAAAGAGTATTCATGGCTTCAAGAATCTGCTAGTACGTTCCCAGGGATGAAAGAATTGGCTCAAATGTTTGAGCAAGCTGGACTTGAACGTGTGCAAGTGAAACCATTTACTTTTGGGGTAGCAGCGATGCATTTAGGTATTAAACCAGAATCAAAATAGAAAAAAGAAGTTTTAGGTTAAGGTGAACAATATGAAGTTACAACTTATGTACTCTTTTTTACGATCGGATATTAATGTGATAGAAAAAGAATTAAAAAAGATAGTCGCTTCTGAACAGCCATTAGTAGAAGAGGCAGCATTACAGCTTATTGAAGCTGGTGGGAAACGAATTCGTCCTGTATTTGTGTTGCTTGCAGGGAAATTTGGAGATTATAAGTTAGATGCGATTAAGCATGTTGCTGTTGCGTTAGAACTTATTCATATGGCTTCTCTTGTTCACGATGATGTTATTGATGCTGCATTTTTACGACGCGGCAGTGCGACTGTGAATGCGAAATGGGGAGATCGTATTGCGATGTATACAGGGGACTATCTGTTCGCTAAGTCTCTTGAATGTATAACAAATATCGAAATTCCAGAGGCGCATCAAGCGTTATCACATACTATTTTAGAAGTCTGTAAAGGTGAAATTGAACAAATTAAAGATAAATACAATTATGACCAAAATTTAAGAACGTATTTAAGAAGAATAAAGCGAAAAACAGCATTATTAATTGCCGCGAGTTGTCAATTGGGAGCGATTGCTGCTGGTGCTAATCGTGATACGGTAAATCGTCTATTTTGGTATGGGTATTTTGTAGGAATGTCTTATCAAATTATTGATGACATTTTAGACTTCGTTTCTACAGAAGAGAAACTTGGAAAACCTGCTGGCGGAGATTTACTACAAGGGAATATTACACTTCCTGCTTTATATGCGATGGAAGATCCAGTACTTCGTCAGAAAATCACATCTGTACATGAAAATTCAACAGCAAGTGAAATACAAGAAATTATTGATGCTGTAAAAAATAGTACAGCAATTGATCAAGCATTTGCATTTAGTGAACGTTATTTACATAAAGCTTTAGAAATAATAAAACCACTCCCACGTGGAAAAGCAAAGTACGCATTACAAAATGTTGCAAAGTATATTGGAAAACGAAAATTTTAATGTTTATTCTAAAAAATAAAATAATCTCTCTATTTCAAAACTATTGCACAATTGTGATAAGGGTGATAATATGTGTGTGGGGATATACAATTACATACATAATTCAGAAGTGGAGAGATTTTTTATGGAAAAAACATTTCTAATGGTAAAACCAGACGGTGTACAACGTGCCTTCATTGGGGAAATTGTAGCTCGTTTTGAGAAAAAAGGCTTTCAATTAGTTGGTGCAAAATTAATGCAAGTCACTCCGGAAATTGCTGGACAACACTACGCTGAGCATAAGGAAAAACCTTTCTTTGGTGAGTTAGTAGACTTTATTACATCTGGACCTGTGTTCGCAATGGTATGGCAAGGTGAAGGTGTAGTAGATACAGCGCGTAACATGATGGGGAAAACAAGACCACATGAAGCAGCTCCTGGAACAATTCGTGGAGATTTCGGTGTAACTGTTGCGAAAAACATTATCCATGGTTCTGATTCTTTAGAAAGCGCAGAGCGCGAGATTGCTATTTTCTTTAAAGAAGAAGAATTAGTTGACTACTCAAAATTAATGAATGAATGGATTTACTAATTATTTTGAAATAATTTGTAAACGCTTTAATCACTGTGATAATAGTAAAAAGTGCAAGGAGAATAGGGGTATTCTTCTTGCACTTTTTTTATTTTCAGTTAGTTACGAAGTTTGAGCTGTTATGATATGTTGATATTTAAATTAGGCCTATCGGAAATATAGAATAAGAAAATGGTCGATTTATGATATAATTTCTTTAATATTTTTAGAATGATAAAAGTTAATATAGTGAGATAAATACATATACGAAAAGAGGAATAACGTATGCGATATATTACAGCTGGTGAATCTCATGGTCCACAACTTACAACGATTATAGAAGGTGTTCCGGCAGGATTGTCTTTAGTAGCAGATGATATAAACGAAGAGTTAGCTAGAAGGCAAAAGGGATATGGGCGCGGTAGACGCATGCAAATTGAAACGGATCAAGTGCAAATTTTAAGCGGTGTTAGACATGGAGAAACATTAGGTTCCCCTATTGCACTTGTTGTTGAAAATCGTGATTTTGCACACTGGACAAAAATTATGGGGGCGGAGCCTTTAACTGAGCAAGAAGAAAAAGAGATGAAAAGGAAAGTGACAAAACCAAGGCCTGGGCATGCTGATTTAAATGGTGCGATTAAATATGGTCATAGAGATATGAGGAATGTACTGGAACGTTCGTCAGCGCGCGAAACGACGGTGCGTGTTGCTGCTGGTGCGGTTGCTAAAAAGGTGTTAGCAGAACTTGGTATTAAAGTGGCGGGCCATGTAATTGAAATTGGCGGTGTACAAGCTAAGGAGATTACGTATAGTTCAATTGAAGAATTAAAGAGTATTACAGAAGCATCTCCTGTACGTTGCTTAGATGAAGAAGCTGGTAACCAAATGATGAAAGCGATTGATGATGCGAAAGCAAATGGTGATTCAATTGGTGGAATCGTTGAAGTAATTGTGGAAGGGATGCCAATTGGAGTAGGTAGCTACGTGCATTATGATCGAAAACTGGATGCGAAATTAGCAGCTGCAATTATGAGTATTAATGCTTTTAAAGGTGTCGAGATTGGAATTGGTTTTGAAGCAGCGCATAGACCAGGAAGTGAAGTTCATGATGAAATTCTGTGGGATGAGGAGCATGGATATACACGAAGAACAAATAATGCAGGTGGACTAGAAGGCGGTATGACGACTGGAATGCCAATTGTTGTGCGCGGTGTGATGAAACCGATACCTACACTTTATAAACCTCTTCAAAGTGTAGATATTGATACGAAAGAGCCTTTTACAGCGAGTATTGAACGTTCAGATAGTTGTGCAGTGCCAGCAGCTAGTGTCGTTGCAGAAGCGGTTGTGGCTTGGGAATTAGCGACAGCTTTAATAGAACAATTCGGATTAGATCGTATGGAACTAATTCGTGAAAATATTGAGAAACATAATGAATATGCGAGGGGATTTTAATGGGAAACATACATATTCAAACGAAATCAAAAGAATATGATGTACATGTTGGTAAAGAAGCGTTGTCAAACTTAACAACGATCGTTCAAAATATGCAGCCAGCGGTATCTAACGTAATGATCATTTCAGATGAAGCTGTTGCATCACTACATTTACAGACAGTTATCGATGCATTACAAGTAGAGCAGCACGTGTTTTCGTTTGTTGTACCAAGTGGCGAAAAAGAGAAGTCTTTCGAAAATTTCTATGCGGCTCATACGTCAGCTCTTGAAAATAAATTAGATAGAAATTCTTTAATTCTTGCACTTGGAGGCGGAATGATTGGAGATTTAGCTGGTTTTGTTGCTGCATCGTTTATGCGTGGTATTCGCTTTGTGCAGGTTCCGACAACTTTATTAGCGCACGATAGCGCAGTGGGTGGGAAAGTAGCGATTAACCATCCGTTAGGTAAAAATATGATTGGTGCATTCCATCAGCCAGAAGCAGTTGTATATCATACACCGTTTTTACAGTCTCTTCCTGAAAAAGAGTGGCGTTCAGGTTATGCAGAGGTGATAAAGCATGCTCTTATTGGTGATGTGGAGCTATACCATTGGTTAAAAGAAGAAGTGCAAACATTAGCGGATCTTCATGATGAGAAGTTAATCCATATATTAACGAAGGCGATTCCTGTAAAGGCAAATGTTGTGTCACAAGATGAAACAGAGAAGGGTGTACGTGCTCATTTGAACTTTGGACATACGTTAGGACATGCTCTTGAAAAAGAGCTAGGGTATGGAAATATTACTCACGGTGACGGTGTAGCGGTTGGAATGTTATTCGCCATATTTTTAAGTGAGCAAGTGTACAAGGTTGATCTTGCTTATGAAGATATGAAGCAGTGGTTCTTGAAATACGGCTATCCAAAAATGCCAAGGGATTTGAATGTAGAGCGCCTCGTTCAATTGATGAAACAAGATAAGAAAGCAAATGCAGGAGCAATTCATATGGTGCTTATGCAGGAATATGGGGTAGTGAATGTCGTATCTATTTCAGATGAGACTGTTCATATTGCGTTAGAGGCATTTCAAAAAGATATGGTTTAAAATGATAGCGAAGTGCTGTGAAGTGCTCATTTAGAGGTATTCTCGTAATAGTGACGGTTATGACAAAAGATTACAGTAAGGGGCTATAACCGTATTGTAATCAAATTGAATGAAATGACTGGGGGAAGAAAAATGAGAGTGAAAGAGCAATTGTTAACTTTGAGAGCGTATGTGCCTGGGAAAAACATTGAAGAAGTAAAAAGAGAATATGGTTTATCAAAAATTGTGAAATTAGCATCCAACGAAAATCCATTCGGTTGTTCAGCACGTGTGACAGAAGCATTAACTTCTTTAGCGAGCCAATATGCCCTTTATCCAGATGGATATGCCTTTGAACTTCGGACAAAAGTAGCGGAACATTTAGGTGTAAAAGCAGAACAACTACTATTTGGTAGTGGATTAGATGAAGTCATTCAAATGATTAGCCGAGCGTTACTACATGAAGGAACAAACGTTGTAATGGCGAATCCTACGTTTTCACAATATCATCACCATGCTGTTATTGAAGGAGCAGAAGTTCGTGAAGTATCACTTAAAGATGGTATTCATGATTTAGATGCAATGCTAGAGCAAGTAGATGAGAAAACGAAAATTGTATGGATTTGTAATCCGAATAATCCAACAGGTACATATGTTGAGAAACAAAAATTACTTTCATTTTTAGAATCAGTTCCTAAGTCGGCTCTCGTTATTATGGACGAAGCATATTATGAATACGCGGAAGCAGAAGACTATCCGCAAACATTACCACTTCTTGAAAAGTATGAAAATCTTATGGTTTTACGCACGTTTTCAAAAGCATATGGTTTAGCTGCTTTTCGTATCGGATATGCGATTGGGGATGCGAAGTTAATCGGACAGCTAGAAGTAGCTAGGTTACCATTCAATACATCAACTGTAGCCCAATCTGTAGCACTCGCTGCATTAGAAGATCAAGCCTTTTTACAAGATTGTGTGCAAAAGAATGCTGAAGGTTTAAATCAGTATTATGCATTTTGTAAAGAATATAACGTATTCTATTATCCATCCCAAACAAATTTCATTTTCTTAAAACTTGGTATACCGGGTAATGAAGCTTTCGAACGATTAATGAAAAAAGGATATATCGTTCGTTCTGGTGCTGCATTTGGTATCGATGATGGTATTCGTATTACTGTCGGTTTGAAGGAAGAAAATGATGAAATTATAGAGTTGCTGAAAGAGCTTGTAAATGAGCAAGTACAGAAAGAAGAAACATATTCTTAAGAGATTGTGAAGGCTCCTAGTATAGGAGCCTTTTTTATCGCATTCAAAATAAAGGTTGAAGACTGCTAATTAAGTCATTCTGTAAACCACGGTTTGTATGGCTCGATAATTAGTGAGAGAAGTTATTTGCACGGTCATAAAAGAAAGCGGTACAATAGAAGATGATGGTAAGGTATCGGTGTCATATCCGAACCTTTTGAACAATTAACTACTCTGTAAGAAGAAGTATAAGAAGAAGTATGCTCATTCTAAAGGTTGCGTTCTAACAGTGAGTTGCTTATGATAAATGAACAGAAGAGAATATTTTTTAGAATTAAAGGAGACGTTTATGCAAAAGTTTGAACAAGCTGTTTCATATATTGAAAATGGTGAAGCGGAAAAAGGATTACAATTATTAAAAGAACAATTAAAAATTGCGAATGATGAAGAGAAGTATGATATCGCTCGTTACTATCATACGCTTGGATTTACAGATGAGGCATTAGCAATTACTGAAGACTTACGTTTACTGTATCCAGAAGAAAGTGAATTCACTGTATTTTTAGCAGAATTATATATTGATCTAGATAAAGAAGATGAAGCGATTGAAGTGCTTCATGATATTCCAGAAAATGACGATTTATATGTTCAATCGTTATTACTTGTTGCAGATTTATTCCAAATGCAAGGTTTTGATGATGTAGCAGAGCAAAAACTATTAAAGGCGAAAGAAATGATGCCTGATGAACCTGTTATTACGTTTGGGTTAGCAGAATTATATAGTAGTAAAGGTGAAGAACAAAAGGCAATTACTTATTATGAATCGCTATTAGCGGAACATAAAGTAATGGGTGGTGTTGTGATCGCACTTCGCCTCGCAGAAACGTTAAGCGCGATCGGAAACTGGGAAGAAGCGATTTCTTATTATGAAGCAGGCCTAGAGGAACAAAAAGATATTCACTCATTATTTGGATATGCTTTTACATTATACCAAGGTGAAGAATATCAGAGAGCAATTGGTGCTTGGCAAGAACTAAAAGAATTAGACCCTGAGTACGCATCACTGTACATGTATTTAGCGAAAAGCTATGAAAAAGAAGGAATGCTTCAAGAAAGCTATGAAACGCTTCATGAAGGAATTAAAGTAGATGAGCTTTCAGTTCCATTTTATGTAGAGTTGGCGAACATTGCGGCGAAATTAGGGAAAATAGTAGAAGCAGAGGAAGTTCTTCAAAAAGCGCTTGAGTTAGATCCAGGGCATTTAGGTGCAACATTAAAATATGCATATATCTTAAAAGAACAAGAAAAGTACGAAGAGTTAATTGCAATTGTAGAGCGTGCTATTGATAGTGGAGAACCAGATACACAACTACTTTGGGATCTTGCGTATGCAAAAAAACAATTAGAAATGTATTCGGATGCATTAAAACACTATGAAAGTGCATATACTTCTTTTAAGAATCATCCAGACTTCTTAGAAGAGTACGGTTATTTCTTATTGGAAGAAGGAAAACGAAAAGAGGCGAAAGAAGTATTTACCCAGTTATTACAACTAGACCCGACACAAATTCATATTGAAGAATTGTTATATAATTTAGAGGATTTTTCATAAGTTGGAAGGAAACTGAATGCCGCTTCTTGAATCTAAAAAGAAAAGAGAAAGACAGAGGAGGGACTTAATTGCTATGAATACCCCTGTTTCTGTAAACGAGAAGAAGGATTTTGTAAAATGGTTTTTGAATAATTACCAACTGAAACAGCGTGAATGTGTATGGATTCTGAATTATTTAATGAGTCACGACCAATTGATGCATAAAGTCCACTTCGTAGAGCATGCAAAATATTGTCCGCGTGGCTTAGTGATGTCAGCGAATTGTGTGAAAGACACACCGTTTCACTTTTTTAAACAAAATGTTATGACAACAGATGCTGAAAAATCGTTTCATGATATTCGTTTAAATCGAGATGAGGATATTTATATTCAACTCAACTTTAAATCATCGTTTCAAAATGCGAATTAT
The DNA here is from genome assembly GCF_050172015.1 of Bacillus sp. GMa5/1. Taxonomy (NCBI): domain Bacteria; kingdom Bacillati; phylum Bacillota; class Bacilli; order Caryophanales; family Bacillaceae; genus Bacillus; species Bacillus sp. GMa5/1. The sequence goes on from NZ_JBNLYC010000003.1 coordinate 48,717, forward strand.
GTAGCTGTATTAGAAGAAAACCCATATCTACCAAAGCATATTGAAGTAAATGAAAAAGATCGTTTACTTGCAGAAAGGTTTTTGGAAGAAAGTGTATTTTCGTTTAGGAGAGAACGCCTTTTGAAACAAATTGATGAAGCGTTAGATAAGCAAGATAAGGAAGCGTTTCATAGATTAACGGCAGAGTTAAAGACTTTATAGAATTTATTTGGATTAATTAATTTTTACAAATTTCAGACTTTTATAAAGAAAAACTACCTATATTGGGTAGTTTTTCTTTTTTTACCTCTTTTAGTGTGGTTTAATATATATAAAGTGAAAGTTCTGTCATTTGCAAGTGAAGGAGGGAAGGGATTTGAAGTGGATTGTAAAAGATGTAGAACAGTTTGAGCAAGCAAGAGAGTATGTTGATACAGGAGTAATACCGCTGTTATCAATTTCGGCAGCAAAAGAAATGAAAATGGTTGTAGAACAAGGTGAATTTATCGAATTGTTGAGCACGGAATTGGAAAGAGAGTATAAAGGAAGAGTGCTTTTACTGCCTGCGTTTACGTATTTGGTAGAAAGTCAAAAGAATGAAAAAGGTCGTTTGCAAGAATGGACAAATCATTTACGAAGTGAAGGTTTTAAGCATATTGCTTATGTTACAAGTGATTTTTCATGGAAAGAGGATATGCAAGAGTTACAGGGAGATTTATTTTGGTTTCCTTCATTAGCGTTAGAACAATTTAGTGATCAAGCAAAAAGAGAAGTTATTCATGCGCATATAAAAAATATAATGGTGATGTTGGAAGAGAAATGGGGAAACTTGCAATAAACAGAAAGTTCTTATTATTATGAGTAGTATGATATTGACCTGTGCATGAGCGTATTATATCATGATAGTGTCCTAGTTTTTATTTTTTATATAATTTATCACGAGGGGACAATTTCTGATAGAGGGGGGAAATTTTCGTGAGCGACAAAGAACATCGCGTGTCAAGAAGACAATTTTTAAATTACACACTCACAGGGGTAGGAGGCTTTATGGCTGCCGGTATTTTAATGCCGATGACGCGATTTGCGCTTGATCCGGTGTTAAGAAAAGAAGCGGGAACAGATATGGTTGCTGTTGCGCAAGTAAAGGATATTACAACAGAGCCGAAGCGTTTCGATTTTAAAGTGAAGCAGGTTGATGGTTGGTACAAGTCTGAAGAACCAAAATCGGCTTGGGTTCATAAAGATGAAAGCGGAGACATTGTTGCGTTCTCTCCAGTATGTAAACATTTAGGATGTACAGTTAACTGGAATTCGGACAAAGCACATCCGAATCAATTCTTTTGCCCATGTCACGGGGGGCGTTATACAAAAGATGGGATTAACATTAAAGGTACGCCACCCCTTGCTCCGCTTGATGTGTACGAGTCTAAAGTGAAAGATGGAACGCTGTATCTAGGAAAAGCGAAGCCAAGAGGGGGTGCAAAGTAGATGTTAAATAAAATTTATGATTGGGTGGATGAAAGATTGGATATTACACCAATATGGCGTGATATCGCTGATCATGAAGTACCTGAACATGTAAACCCGGCACATCACTTTTCTGCATTCGTCTATTGCTTTGGAGGACTTACCTTTTTCGTTACTGTAATTCAAATTTTATCTGGAATGTTTTTGACGATGTATTATGTGCCTGATATTAAAAATGCTTGGGAATCAGTTTACTATTTACAAAATGAAGTTGCTTATGGGCAAATTGTTCGTGGTATGCACCACTGGGGTGCTAGTCTCGTAATTGTAATGATGTTTTTACATACACTCAGAGTTTTCTTCCAAGGTGCGTATAAAAAGCCCCGTGAGTTAAACTGGATTGTTGGTGTTCTTATTTTCTTTGTTATGTTAGGTCTTGGTTTTACCGGATATTTATTGCCGTGGGATATGAAAGCTTTATTTGCTACAAAAGTAGGGATTCAAATTGCAGAGCAAACACCGCTCATTGGTCCTTATATTAAAACATTACTCGCTGGTCATTCCGAAATTGTTGGCGCTCAAACATTAACTCGCTTCTTTGCTATTCACGTCTTCTTCTTACCAGCAGCACTTCTAGGTTTAATGGCCTTCCACTTCATCATGATTCGCAAACAAGGTATTTCCGGTCCACTATAAGAGATTGCTAAATTAAAGGGGAAAGAACTAAAGGAGGGAGATTATGCATCGCGGCAAAGGGATGAAGTTTGTAGGAGATTCTCGGGTACCAGTAGCTCGGAAACCAAATATTCCAAAAGACTATTCTGAATACCCAGGGAAAACAGAAGCATTTTGGCCGAACTTCTTGTTAAAAGAATGGATGGTTGGTGCAGTTTTTTTAATCGGTTATTTATGTTTAACAGTGGCGCATCCGTCGCCGCTTGAGAGAATGGCGGACCCAACAGATGCTGGATATATACCACTTCCAGATTGGTATTTCTTATTCTTGTATCAGTTATTAAAGTATTCGTATGCTTCCGGTTCATTTACTGTAATTGGAGCATTTATTATGCCAGGGATTGCGTTTGGAGCATTACTGTTAGCTCCATTTCTTGATCGAGGTCCAGAAAGACGTCCATTGAAGCGTCCTGTGGCAACTGGATTTATGCTTTTAGCAATTGCATCGATTATCTTTTTAACTTGGGAATCTGTAGCACACCACGACTGGGAAGCTGCAAAAAAACAAGGAGCAATTGTAAAAACAGCGCCAGTTGATAAAAATGATGATGGCTATAAATTAATGCAAAAAAATACTTGTTTAACATGTCATGGTGACAATTTACAAGGCGGGGCAGCAGCACCGGCACTGCAAAACTTAACTTTAAAGCCAGAAGAAATTGCTAAAATTGCGAAAGAGGGAAAAGGTTCAATGCCTAAAGGTGTATTTAAAGGTACGGATGAGGAACTGAAGAAGCTTTCGGAATTCGTTGCAAAGTATAATAAAAAATAATAAAAAGCTGACTACAAAATTTGTAGTCAGCTTTTCTATTTAGTTGGATGAAGTTTGTTATAATAGAGTAGGATTTAATGAATGAATTACTTTGCTTGAAAGGTGTTGGACATACGGATTGGTGTACTTGTATGCAATGTTAAGACAACGCTCGGTATTATTATTTTTATTAATTGTTAACATATTAGGTACAATTTACGGATTTATATGGTACGGAAATCAATTGAAAGAAACGTCACCTATATTTTGGCCGTTTGTACCAGATAGTCCTATGGCGAGTCTCTTTTTTGTCTTTGTTTTAATTGCTTTTTTGGCAAAGAGAAACTGGGGATTAATAGAAGCGTTAGCGATTGTAACTTTAATAAAATATGGTATTTGGGCTGTTGTTGTAAACGGGATTATGATTTACGTAAAAGGGCCTATTGGCCTTATGGGCTACATGTTAATGCTTTCGCACTTTGCGATGGCAGTACAAGGATTTTTATATGCTCCATTCTATCGTATAAAAAAATGGCATTTTATAGTAGTAGCTGTGTGGACGTTGCATAACGATGCAATTGATTATTTATTTTGGCAAATGCCGCGATATGGAATTATGCATTTGTTTGTAGAGGAAATTGGTTATTTTACGTTTTGGTTAAGTATTGCTGTACTATGTATTACATATTATTGTTGCTTACGTGAGCAAAGGAAACAATTTTCTTTATGATGGTTAGAACATTTAGGGGGAGAACATGGAGAAAAATAAGAGTGGTACAAAAATATTGGATCGATTGATTACTTTAGTTGTTTCATATAGCATAGCATTTTCTATTTTTGCACTCGCAACAACGGCAGTTGTCTATGGAAAATGGCTGTATTATTTTGAAATTGATTTTTTAAATATTCCTGATTTAGCGGATATGACGAAGGATGAAATTAAAAGAAATTACGATGTGCTTATTACATATTTATCCCCGTTTTATGACGGAGCATTACATTTGCCAACATTAGATATGTCCACAAATGGCCGTATTCATTTTGTAGATGTTAAAAATATTTTAGTAAAGATTCAATATGTGATGTATGCGACAATTATGATTGCAGTGATAGGCGGAATTTATTTATTAAAAAAGAAAAATGAAAAGTTTTTACTGCACGGATCGATTTTAACAATCATTTTTCCGATAGCGCTTATGTTACCAATTGCTATTAATTTTGAAAAGAGTTTTGTATTATTCCATAAACTTTTATTTAGTAATGATTATTGGGTTTTTGATCCTGAAAAAGATCCAATTATATTAATGTTACCAGAAGAGTTCTTTATGCATGCTGCGTGTGCTATTTTATTATTCATTTTAGGTGGTAGTATACTTTGTTACAGTTTATATCGATATTTCGTAAAAAAGAAAAGGATGTCACAGAAAAAATTCTCTGCTTAAAGAGAATTTTTTTCTTTGTAAAATGATAATATATTTTTCGGTCTAGTTCTGTTCTATTCTTGTCCAAATTAACATATTTTGTACTAGTAGTTATAGGGGGGACCGGGATGAAGAGAACATTAATTGGATTGATAGCATTTCTAATTATAATGTTTCCGTTACGTATATATGCTGAAGAGTGGAATGAGCTAACAGGGTTGTTAGACGACTCGTTACAGTTAGTGAAGCGTAATGAAGATGAAAAAGCGGTACAAGTATTACAACATTTCTCGGAGCAATTTTTAATAAAGGGGAATGAAAAGAAGCAGGAAGTAACACCAGATCAAGTTAGAGTTATTTCTTTAGCTTACGATAAGGCGCAACAATCGCTCTCTGAAGAAGGTTTAGGTAAGCAAGCTAAAATTGATAATGTGCTGGCATTACAACTTGCTGTTGATGCACAAGTATCGAAATATCAACCACTTTGGATGGAAAGAGAAAGGAAAGTAATGGATGCCTTTTCTCAAATGGAAAAAGCGATGGAAAAAGAAGATGCTGGGCAGTTTCAACAAACGTTAAATACGTTTTTAAATGAATTCAATATTATTTATCCAAGCTTAATGATTGCTTTGCCAGAAAACGAGGTTCAGCGTGTAAATGTTCATTTATCTTATTTAGATGAATTTCGTAACGTTATGTTAAAAACGAAAGGCGGCCAAATGCAATTAGGGATTATTAAAGGGGATTTGCAAAAGATATTTCACACAGTAAAAAAAGATGAAATTGCACCCTCTCTCATTTGGTTTATGACAATTACTGGGGGACTTATTTTCTTCACATTAACTTATGTTGGATGGAGAAAGTATAAAGGAGAAAGAGAAAAAAGAAAAAGTAATGTACATTCTAAAAATAGATAATGCAATAAATAAAGATATGGATTGTAAGGTTTATTCATTGACAATAGTGGCAGAAGAAAATAGAATGAGAAGTACTATAATTAAAACTTCAATGGAGGTTCATGATGTTTTATTTAATTTACTTCGCGATCATAATGATCATACCGTTGTATGCACAGTCAAGAGTACGTAGTGCCTATAGCAAGTATTCACAAGTTTATTCAACATCAGGTATGACAGGAGCGGAAGTGGCTCGAAAAATTTTAGATGAAAATGGATTATACAACGTAGCTGTAGAAGAAACACCAGGTCATTTATCAGACCATTATGATCCAACCGCTAAGACGGTTCGATTATCAACAGATAACTATTATGGACATTCAGTTGCTGGTACAGCAGTTGCAGCACACGAAGTAGGACATGCAATTCAAGATGCAAAAGATTATAAATTTATGCGCGTTCGTCATTCGTTAGTGCCAGTTGCAAACTTTGGTTCGAATATGTCTTGGATTTTCGTCCTAATCGGTATATTTGCACAAATGTCTGGTTTGTTGTTATTAGGTATCATTTTAATGGCAGCAGGTGTTGTGTTCCAGCTCGTTACATTGCCAGTTGAGTTTGATGCGTCAAAGCGCGCAATGCAACAAATTGAAGCGTTAGGTATTGTATCAACAGATGAATATGGGCAAGCTCGTAAAGTATTAAATGCGGCAGCATTAACATATGTAGCAGCTGCAGCTGTAGCGGTATTTGAATTATTACGTCTCGTATTAATGTATACTGGTATGCAGCGTAGCGACGACTAAAGACTATCAATTTTGATAGTCTTTTTTTGTTGTATGGATTGAATTATATAATGTATTGCAAATAGAAATAATAGAAGTAATGCGGAAAGGCGGTGGGGGGAAATGAAATATCCAGACCATTTAGTAAAACAAGTGCAAGAGCGCAGTGCTCCTTATCAACTAGAAGGTTTTTTAAGTGGACAAGGTCCTGAAAATCCCAAATTTATGTTGTTAGGAGAAGCGCCTGGTGAAACAGAAATTCATAATGGGATTCCGTTTAGCGGGAGGGCGGGAAAACAATTAATGGATTTTTTAGAGCGTATTGATGTTACAAGGGAAGAAGTATATATTACGAGCGCTGTTCGAAGTAGACCTTATAAATGGCGAGAGAAAAAAGAAAGAAATGGTGAAATCATACAAAAAAAGTATAATAGAACGCCAAATCAGGGAGAAATAGTTGCCCATGCGCCTTTGTTAGATTATGAATTAGAGAAAATACATCCGAAGCTTATCGTCACGCTTGGAAATATCGGTCTTCAACGTTTAACAGGAAAAAATAAAAAAATCACAGATGTACACGGGCAATTATTAAAACAGCCCATTCAAAAATTAAAGGATATGCAAAGTGCAGAGTTTACATGGTCAGAGAAAGAATATCATGTTTTTCCGACTTTTCATCCAGCTTCCATTTTTTATAATCGGAGTTTATTGGAGCTTATTCATGAGGATTTTGAGAAGCTTAAAAGACTTGTAATAAAAAACTAGAAAAGCTAAGGCGCTTTTCTAGTTACATTTAATTATGTAAAGGGTTTTTATTTTCATCTAACGTGAATCCTTCACCAACTACATCATGTACATCAGTTACAGCGACAAAAGCATGAGGATCTACAGAAGTAATGATATTCTTTAATTTCACGATTTCATTTTTAGCAACAACGCAATACAATACGTTACGTTCCACTTTTGTATACGATCCAACAGCTTTTAAAAAGGTTGCTCCGCGCTCCATTTCAGATAAAATTTTGGCAGCAATTTCATCGTTTTTCTCTGAGATAATAGTCGCTCCTTTGGCAGCATAAGCTCCTTCTTGCATAAAATCAATGACTTTAGCACCGATAAAAACAGCAACTAGCGTATACATGCCCTCGCGGTATGATAAATAGGTAAGAATAGAGACTACGATAACGACAGCATCAAACATAAACATTGTTTTCCCCATACTCCAGCCAACATATTTGTGAGCTAGTCGTGCGATAATATCTACACCGCCAGTAGTCCCGCCATATTTAAATATTATTCCAAGGCCGATACCGATAAATGCCCCGGCGAATAAAGCTGCGAGTGTCATATCATTTTGCAAGTTTAAATGTAAGTTGAGTACTTCGTAACGCTGGAAAATCCATAGAAATAAAGATACGCTAAAGGTGCCAATTAATGTATATAAAAATGTCGTTCTGCCAAGTAACCTCCAACCAATAAAAAATATAGGGATATTTAAAATTAAGTTTGAGTAGGAAGGATCAAACTTAAATAAAAAATACAATAATAGTGTAATACCAGTAAACCCACCCTCTGCAAGGTGGTTTTCAATATTGATATTGACAATACCAAAAGAAAATATAGCGGAACCGATTAAAATAAAAATAATATTTCGCATCTTCAATTTTGATGTCATATAGAAATCCCCCTAATTATGTAATGATTGCATTGCTCCGCTGAAACAGTAAAACATAATAATAAGTAATTTCTAGTTGCTAGTGAAAATAGTAAGAACTTGATTGATGTGGGCTGATCTTTTGTGAAAAGCACAAAAGAAGGTTTCACTTTATCCCGCTCTAACGGCTGATAGGAGATGAAGCAAAGAAGAGGGGCAAACCAGCCGTAGGAACTCGATTAGTTCAACTAATCTTTTGCAAAAAGCGCAAAAGAAGTTTCACTTTACCCCGTACCAACGGCTGGTAGGAGATAAAGCTCTGAAGAAAGGCGAACCAGCCGTAGGAACCCGATTAGTTCAACTAATCTTTTGCAAAAAAACGCAAAAGAAGTTTCACTTTATTATAGTCTATCCAAAAATGGGTCGCAAATAGGTGTTTGGCGGGGAATAATATTTGTCAAATCGCGATGAATTGGCTAACATGAAAGAGGAAGGATTAGAGGTGAATAGTATGGAAGCAAAAACGATGAAAGATATGCAGAAAGAAGTAGATGCATATATTGGTCAGTTTAAAGAAGGTTATTTCAGTCCGCTTGCAATGATGGCTCGTTTAACGGAAGAAATGGGAGAGCTTGCAAGAGAGGTAAATCATTATTATGGTGAGAAACCGAAGAAAACAACTGAAAAAGAAAGAAGTATTGAAGAAGAGCTTGGAGATGTATTATTTGTTATGATTTGTATGGCAAATAGTTTAAATATTGATTTAGAGACAGCACATAACATTGTAATGAATAAATTTAATACACGTGATAAAGATCGCTGGACACGTATTGATGAGGGAGAGAAAGAATAATGAAAGAAATTAAAGTAATTATCGCCGGACCAAGAGGACGTATGGGACATGAAGCAGTTCTTCTTATGGAAAGAACGGAACATTTTAATTTAGTAGCAGCAGTGGATTATAAGCATGGTGGTGAGAAGATTTCTGATTTACCTGGCATGCCAGCATTACATGCACCGATTTACGCTGATTTACATACTTGTTTAGATGAAGTAGAAGCAGATGTGTTGTTAGATTTAACAACACCAGAAGTGGGGAAACAACACGTTACACTTGCAGTTGAGCGTGGACTTCGTTCGGTTATTGGTACAACTGGATTTACAGAAGAAGAATTGGCACGTTTAACAGAGAATGCAAAAGAAAAAGCAGTAGGAACAATTATTGCTCCAAACTTTGCAATTGGTGCAGTTCTTATGATGAAATTCTCACAAATGGCAGCGAAATATTTCCAAGATGTTGAGGTAATTGAATTACATCATGATCAAAAATTAGACGCACCATCTGGTACAGCTGTAAAAACGGTAGAGTTAATTCGTCAAAATCGTGAATCAAAGCAGCAAGGTCATCCAAAAGAAGTAGAGCAACTAGCAGGTGCACGTGGTGCAAATGTAGACGGTATTCACATTCATAGTGTACGTTTGCCAGGGCTTATTGCACACCAAGAAGTAATGTTCGGTGGAGATGGACAAATGTTAACAGTTCGTCATGATTCATTCAATCGTGCATCATTTATGTCAGGTGTAAAACTATCAATTGAGACAGTAATGAACCTTGATCATCTTGTGTACGGTTTAGAAAATATTATCGACTAAAGGGGAGACAACGGATGAAAATTGCCTTAATCGCACATGACAAAAAGAAAAATGATATGGTTTCGTTTGCATACGCATATAAACCAATTTTTGAACAACATGAATTATTTGCAACAGGAACGACAGGGCTTCGTATTATGGAAGCGACTGGATTAGTTGTAACAAGATATCAATCTGGCCCTCTTGGTGGAGATCAAGAAATTGGTGCAATGATTGCAAAGAACGATTTAGATATGGTGATTTTCTTCCGCGATCCATTAACAGCACAGCCGCATGAACCGGATGTGAATGCATTGCTTCGTTTATGTGATGTATATGCGATTCCACTTGCAACGAATATGGCAAGTGCTGAAATGTTAATGCACGCATTAGAGCGAGGAGATTTAGATTATCGTAAGTTAAGAAAATGAGGGGAACAATTATGAGTGGATTACATATATTAGCGTTTGGTGCTCATGCCGATGATGTTGAAATCGGCATGGCTGGTACCATCGCTAAATATACAAAGCAAGGGTATGAAGTAGGTATTTGTGATTTAACAGAAGCTGATCTTTCTTCAAATGGAACGATAGAGTTGAGAAAAGAAGAAGCGAAGGTTGCAGCTCGTATAATGGGAGTAAAAACGAGGCTGAATTTAGCGATGCCAGACCGTGGTTTGTATATGAAAGAAGAGTATATACGTGAAATTGTCAAGGTGATCCGTACATATAAACCAAAACTAGTTTTTGCACCGTACTATGAAGATCGCCATCCAGATCATGCAAATTGTGCAAAGCTTGTGGAAGAGGCTATTTTTTCAGCAGGAATCCGTAAATATATGCCGGAACTTTCACCACATCGTGTGGAGTCTTTTTATAATTATATGATTAATGGTTTTCATAAACCGAATTTTTGTATAGATATAAGTGAGTACCTCTCTATAAAGGTGGAAGCATTAGAAGCGTATGAAAGTCAGTTTTCAACAGGGAGCGATGGTGTTAAGACACCGTTAACAGAAGGTTACGTTGAAACTGTAATCGCTCGTGAGAAGATGTTTGGAAAAGAAGTTGGAGTCTTGTATGCCGAGGGATTTATGAGTAAGAAACCGGTTTTATTACATGCTGATTTATTAGGGGGATGTAAATGAAATTAAAAATAGGTATTACATGTTATCCTTCTGTAGGTGGTTCTGGAGTTGTTGGAACAGAATTAGGAAAGCAATTGGCGGAACGTGGGCATGAAATTCACTTTATTACATCGGGTTTACCATTCCGGTTAAATAAAGTATATCCAAACATTTATTTTCATGAAGTGACGGTAAATCAATACTCTGTATTTCAATATCCACCATACGATTTAGCGTTAGCAAGTAAAATGGCCGAGGTTGCACAAAGAGAAAACTTAGACATTTTACATGTGCATTACGCAATACCACATGCAATTTGTGCATATTTAGCAAAACAAATGATCGGAGAGCGTATTAAAATTGTTACAACCTTACATGGAACAGATATTACTGTGTTAGGTTCCGACCCTTCGTTAAATAATTTAATTCGTTTTGGTATTGAGCAATCGGATGTTGTCACTGCTGTCTCGCATTCATTAATTAACGAAACACATGAGCTTGTAAAACCAAGTAAAGAAATTCAAACGGTATATAACTTTATAGACGAACGTGTATATTTCAAGCGTAATATGTCTCAATTAAAGAAAGAATACGGTATAAGTGAGAGTGAAAAAGTACTTATTCATATTTCGAATTTCCGTAAAGTGAAACGTGTGCAGGATGTTGTTCAGGCATTTGCTAAAATTGTTAAAGAAGTAGATGCGAAGTTGCTTCTTGTTGGAGACGGACCAGAATTCTGTACGATTTTACAGATAGTGAAGAATTTACATATTGAAGATCGCGTTTTATTCCTAGGGAAGCAAGATAATGTTGCAGAACTACTTGCGATGAGTGATTTAATGTTGCTTCTATCAGAGAAGGAAAGTTTTGGTCTTGTTTTATTAGAAGCAATGGCGTGTGGTGTACCTTGTATCGGAACGCGGGTTGGAGGTATTCCAGAGGTTATTCAACACGGGGAAACAGGATATTTATGTGAAGTTGGCGATACAACAGGAGTGGCAAATCAAGCTATTCAGCTATTAAAGGACGAGGAACTTCACCGTAATATGGGAGAACGAGCAAGAGAAAGTGTTTATGAGCAATTTCGCTCAGAAAAAATTGTTTCACAATATGAAACGATTTACTATGACGTACTAAGGGATGACAAAAATGGAAAGATTTAAAAAAGCTAGTTCTATTATTGAGACATTAAAGCAACAAGGACATGAGGCTTACTTTGTTGGTGGGAGCGTACGAGATCTTATTATCGATAGGCCGATTGGAGATATTGATATTGCGACATCTGCTCTACCAGAAGAAGTGATGGCTATATTCCCAAGAAATGTTCCTGTTGGTCTTGAGCATGGAACTGTAATTGTTGTAGAAAATGGTGAGCCTTATGAGGTAACTACTTTTCGAACAGAAAGCGAATATGAAGATTTTCGAAGACCTAGTAGTGTTCAATTTGTTCGTTCATTAGAAGAGGATTTAAAACGTCGTGATTTCACGATGAATGCAATTGCTATGACAGAAGAAGGCAAAATGGTTGATTTATTTGCTGGACAGGAAGCCATTCAACAGAGAGAAATTGTGACAGTTGGAAATGCTGCGGATCGTTTTCAAGAAGATGCCCTGCGAATGATGCGTGGTATTCGGTTTGTAAGCACGTTAGGTTTTTCATTAGAAATGAAAACGAAGCAAGCGATTGAAACGCATGGGCATTTGCTAGAACATATAGCAATTGAGCGTATTACAGTAGAGTTTGAGAAACTGTTAACTGGTACATATTGTGTGAAAGGTCTCAAAGAATTAGTAGAGACGAAGCTATTTTCTCATTTGCCATATTTACAAATGTCAGAAGAGAGACTGTTAAAAGCTACGCAGTATAAATGGGATTCTTTCGAAACGGATATTGAGGCGTGGGCATTTTTCTTATATTGTATCGGAGAAGAACATCCATCTGTCTTTTTACGTCAATGGAAGTTTTCGAATAAAAAAATAAAAGATATTGTTGCAGTTTTATTGGCAATTCGTACTAGAAAGGAGAAGGATTGGGATACAGTCCTTCTTTATAAAACGGGAATTCATATCGCTGAAATGGCAGAGAGAGTATATGAAGCGATGATTGAAAGCTATGACCCTACATCTGTTGAACGAGTACAATTAATGTTTCATGCATTGCCAATCCAGGAACGTCAAGAAATGAATGTGACTGGTAATGATTTATTAAACTGGGCAAACAAAAAGCCTGGTCCGTGGGTTGCTGAAATGCTTCAGAAAATCGAAGAAGCAATCGTACAAGGAAACGTAGTTAATGAGAAAGAGCATATAAGGGAGTGGCTGCAAGCATGCAATCTACTATAAGAAAGCAGTTATTGCAAGTTTTTTCTGAAGCGGATGGCGAGTTTGTATCCGGCCAAACAATTAGTGATAAACTTGGTTGTTCAAGAACTGCTGTGTGGAAACATATGGAGGATCTGCGGAGTGAGGGATATGAACTTGAAGCTGTGCGCCGATTAGGTTACCGAATTGCAAGTAAGCCAGACAAAGTGACTGCTAATGAAATTCAGTTAGGGCTACAAACGAAGCGGATTGGTAGAACAGTGTATTTTGAAGAAACTGTTGAATCAACGCAGCACATTGCAGCAAAACTTGCTTATGAAGGTGCAGAAGAAGGAACTGTCGTTGTAGCAGAAGAACAAACAGCGGGAAGAGGTCGTTTAAGCAGAAAATGGCATTCACCAAAAGGAACAGGGATTTGGATGAGTATTATTTTACGCCCGTCAATCCCAGTTCATCATGCACCGCAACTTACTTTGTTAGCGGCTGTTAGTGTTGCACAGGCAATTGAAAAATGTACAGGTGTAAACGTAGGAATAAAATGGCCAAATGATATTTTAATTCAAGGTAAAAAGGCTGTAGGTATATTAACAGAAATGCAAGCGGATCCTGATAAAATTAATGCTGTCATTATGGGCATCGGTATTAATGCGAATCAAAAGCAAGAACATTTTGATGAAGAAATTCAGCACATCGCTACTTCATTAGCGATTGAATCAGGTAAGCCGATTGTTCGTGCAGAACTTATGCAACAAATCTATTTACAACTAGAAAAATTATATGAAGAATATTTACAAAATGGTTTCTCTGTCATTAAAATTCTTTGGGAAAGTTACGCTGTGAGCATCGGGAAAGAAATTACCGCTCGAACGATGAGAGAGACAATTACGGGGTTAGCAAAAGGAATCACAGAGGATGGTGTATTACTTCTGGAGGATCATGAGGGGAAAGTACATCATATTCATTCTGCAGATATCGAAATTAAGTAAAAGAAGTTCCTCTTTTGGAACTTCTTTTTATTTCAATAGTTTTGAGTTGAATTTGTAACATGATAATAAATTCTTTTCATATTTAAAGTTCATTTCAAAATAGCTTCCGTCGAGTTGACCTGGCATGTTATTTGACGATTACTTTGCCTGTCATTCCTTTAAGAAGATGGTATCGACATATTAATTCATATGTACCAGTATTTTTAGGTTTCACGGTAATATTCTTTTCTTTTCCTGACTGGACTACGACGTCAATACCGAGTTTTTTCACTGTAAAGGTGTGCTCGTTTTTACCTTTATTTTTCAATAGTAATGTTGTTGATCCTTCAAGCGGAATCGTGATGACATTTGGATTAAAGTAATCATCATTTAGTTCAACCTCAATCACTTTCGTTAAATCGGTGGGTTGTGTTACGACATGAACTGAGGCAAATACTTGGGAGGATCCTAAAGACATCCACCATACAATCATTACAAGCAAACTGCTGAATCGAAATAACCACCTGTTCATAGACATCTGCAATTCTCCTTTGTTAAGTACTTTCCTCAATTAACCTGCATCATTAGTTTAAGAGTTATACTATATAGTTAAATTGATTACAGAAAAAATTAACTTGGACTTTTTTAACATGCGTTGAAAAAACATGTATCTTTTCAGGATTGAATTATCCATAAAAACTGTATAGCATATATACTCTCGTGTTAAATTTCATATACCGTAATAAGAATAAAAAATTATTTTTTCGAAAAAATGTAGTAATTCCTTTTTGTAGTTTGCTATAATTAGTTCGAATGTGGGCAGTATCAGAGCGAACTGCACCATGATTCGAAGTCATACGAAAAATAATAACTTGGATTCTGCCTTGATCCAATAACGGACTGGGACAGAGGGATGAATAATGCCGACTAACACACAACCCTTCTGCCCTTTTATGGCCAGAGGGGTTTTTTTATATGATTTCGGCCATCTCCTCTCTCCTGCATAAAGGAGGAGTAGTTTTTGAAAACAAAAACAGATTTTTTGAAGATGAAAGAGCAAGGTGAGCCGATTACAATGCTAACGGCGTATGATTATCCATCTGCTAAATTAGCAGAAGAAGCTGAAGTTGATATGATTCTAGTTGGAGATTCTCTTGGAATGGTTGTACTCGGATACGATTCAACAGTACCTGTAACAGTAGAGGATATGATTCATCATACGAAAGCTGTACGCCGCGGAGCGAAAGAGACGTTTATTGTAACTGATATGCCATTTATGTCGTATCACGTATCATTACAAGAAACGATGGTGAATGCACGCCGCATCGTTCAAGAGAGCGGGGCACACGCACTGAAGGTAGAAGGTGCTGGAGAAGTTATATCGACGATTCAATATTTGACGAACGCAGGAATTCCTGTTGTAGCGCATTTAGGTTTAACCCCTCAATCTGTAGGAGTGTTGGGTGGATATAAAGTGCAAGGAAAAGATGCGGAGAGTGCAAAAAAATTAATAGAAGATGCAAAGAAATGTGAAGAAGCTGGTGCAATAGCGCTTGTGTTAGAATGTGTACCAATGCAGTTAGCAGAACTTATTTCAGAGCAACTAACAATACCGACAATTGGGATTGGCGCAGGACAAAAAGTAGATGGGCAAGTGCTTGTTTATCATGATCTTATCTCATACGGCGTAAATCGTGTTCCGAAATTTGTGAAGCAATATACGTCTGTTCAAGAGGAGATTGTGCGTGGGATTTCACAATATGTTACTGAAGTAAAGACAAGGCAATTTCCTGAAGAAAAACATTCGTTCACAATGAAAGAGGAAGAATGCTTAGCGTTATATGGAGGAAAACAATAATGAAAATCGTAACTACAGTGCAAGAGATGCAGCAAATTACGAGCGAACTTCGTGCAAGTGGAAAGAGTATTGGTTTTGTTCCAACAATGGGTTATTTACATGAAGGCCATGCTACTTTATTACGTAAGGCAAGAGAAGAAAATGAAACTGTAGTTTTAAGTGTATTTGTAAACCCACTACAATTTGGCCCAAATGAAGATTTAGATCGATATCCTCGTGATATTGATAGAGATGAAAATGTAGCAAAAGAAAACGGTGTAGATTATTTATTTTATCCGAGTGTAGAAGAAATGTATCCAGCAGAACAAACAACAACGGTAGAAGTTGTGAAGCGCACGGACGTATTATGCGGTCAACAAAGACCTGGTCATTTTGCTGGTGTTGCAACTGTACTAATGAAACTATTTAATATTACGCTGCCAAAGCGTGCTTATTTCGGTATGAAAGATGCTCAACAAGTTGCAGTAATTGAAGGGTTTGTAACTGATTTCAATATTCCAGTTACAATCGTACCAGTTGATATTGTAAGGGAAGAAGATGGTTTAGCGAAAAGTTCTCGTAACGTGTACCTATCACAAGATGAACGTGAAGAAGCTCTTCATTTATACCGCAGCCTATGTATAGCGAAAGAAAGAATTGAGGCAGGTGAACGTAATCCCGAAATCATTACAAATCTTGTGAAAGAGTATATTGAGACGCATACGAAAGGCACTGTAGATTATGCAGATTTATATGCATATCCGTCATTAACAATGGTAGAGAAAGTCAAAGGAAGAATCATTTTAGCTATTGCAGTTAAGTTTGAAAATGTAAGATTAATTGACAATATAACATTAACAGTTAAATAAGGGGGAGCATCTATGTTTCGCACAATGATGAGAGCAAAGTTACATCGTGCAACTGTAACGGAGGCAAATTTAAATTATGTAGGTAGTATTACAATTGATGAAGACTTAATGGATGCAGTAAATATTGTAGAAAACGAAAAAGTCCAAATTGTAAATAATAATAATGGTGCTCGCTTAGAGACATACGTTATTAAAGGGGAACGCGGTAGTGGTGTTGTTTGTTTAAACGGTGCTGCGGCAAGGCTTGTACAACCAGGGGACAAAGTAATTATTATTTGTTATGGGCTAGTTACGGAAGAAGAGATTCATAAACAAGAACCAAAAATTGCAGTATTAGACGATAATAATCAAATTATTGAAATGTTAGGTGCTGAAAAAGCGGGTACGATATTATAAATAGAAAGGCTATCTCCATTGTGGAGATAGCTTTTTTGTGCATCTTTTCATTAAGATGAGATAAAACGTGGTATAGTAACATTATATAAATTATTGTTGTTTGAAAGGTAAGAAATTGAGGTGTTACATATATGAGTAAGCGTTATGTCGTTGTTGATTTAGAGACGACAGGGAACTCCTGGAAAGATGGGAAGGATAAAATTACCCAAATTGCAGCTGTTGTAGTAGAAGATGGAGAGATATTGGAGATTTTTTCGTCTTTTGTTAACCCAAAGAGAGAGATCCCACCATTTATTACAGAATTAACAGGGATTGATGAAAGTCTTGTAAAACAAGCCCCGTTATTTCAAGATGTAGCCCCGATGATTGTTGAGCTATTACAAGGTGCGGCTTTCGTTGCGCATAATGTTCACTTTGATTGGAATTTTTTAAATGAAGAATTAAGGCAAGCTGGATATACAGAAATACATTGTCCGAAAATCGACACGGTTGAATTGGCTCAAATTCTTTTGCCGACAGCCGATAGTTATAAATTACGTGATTTAGCTAAGAAGCATGAACTAGAGCACGATCAACCACATCGTGCGGATAGTGATGCTCTTGCAACAGCGGAATTATTTTTACAATTTTTAAATGAAATTGTAAAGTTACCACTTGTCACGTTGCAATCGCTTTATGAATTAAGTGATGTGTTCCAAAGCGATATAGCTGATGTGCTTTCTGAAAATATTTTAAAGAAAGTAATGCACGGTAAAGAAGATATAGCGGAGTATGAAATACATCGAAATATTGCGCTGAAAAAGCGGAACTATTCCTTAAACCTTGGAGAAACGTGTTCATCAAAGTTTGATGCTTTCTTGAATAAAACGATGGATAAATTGGAATCACATATGCCAAAGTTTGAAAGAAGAGAAAGTCAACAACTGATGATGAAAGAGATATATACGGCGTTAAGAGATTCTCGTTTTTCACTAATTGAAGCGGGTACAGGAACAGGAAAGACTCTTGCTTATTTGCTTCCTAGTCTTTATTTTGCAAAGAGAAAAGAAGAACCTGTCATTATAAGTACACAAACAGTACAACTCCAACAACAAATATTAGAAAAAGAAATTCCGTTATTACAAAAAATAATGCCATTTTCATTTGAGGCAGCTCTTCTAAAAGGAAGAAAACATTATTTATGCTTACATAAATTTGAGTATGCTTTGCAAGAGGAAGAAAAAAATTATGATATGGCACTTACGAAGGCGAAAATTTTAGTTTGGCTATTGCAAACTGAAACAGGTGATCGAGACGAATTAAATATTCCTGAGGGCGGAAAGTTACTTTGGAATCGTATTTGTAGCGATGCGTATAGTCCAGGCGGTATGCAAAGTAATTGGTTTAGTCGTTGTTTTTATCAGCGAGCGAAGAATAAAGCTTTATTTGCAGATATCGTTATTACAAATCATGCGTTATTATTTCAAGATTTTTCAAGTGAAGAACCGTTGTTTGCTTCATGCGAACATATTATTTTTGATGAAGCTCACCATATTGAAGAAGCTGCGAGTAGAACATTGGGTGAACAGTTCTCTTGTATGTATTTTCAATTGGTTATATCTCGTCTTGGGACGCTAGAAACAGAAGATGTACTCTCCAAAGTATATAAAATGATGAAAAAATCAGAGCAAGCATCTCGTTCAACTTTCCGTATGATAAGTTATAGTTTGAAGGAACTTAAGTTTGATGCGGATGAACTCTTCCAAATGTTACGTACTTTTATATTTAAACAAACAAAGCAAGAGCAAGGAACGAATAATATGCCGCTCATCTATAGGTATAACGCAGAACTAGAAAAAGGTAAGTTGTGGGATAGTATCGTCGAATTAACAAATCGTTTTATATATGAATTAAGAAGGGTAGTAACTGCTCTTGAGAAGCAAGTGGATATATTGCAAAGTAAGTTAGAATGGGAGATGCATGTTGTAACAGGTGAATTTATGCATTTAATTGAGTTGCTGAGAAAGATGGCAGAATCATTACAGTTACTCGTATTAGAAAAGAATTCGTATGTAACTTGGATGGAGACTGAAACGAAAGGGACGATTCATTCAACAGTTCTATACGCACAGCCTGTCCATATTGGTGAAAGATTTGCTGATGAATTTTTAACAGAAAAAAAGAGTGTTATTTTTACATCCGCAACACTAACAGTTAACGATACGTTTGATTATATAAAAGAGGAACTTGGTTTACATGATTTCGCTCCAAATACTTTAAAGGTTCCGTCACCATTTCGTTATGATGAACAGATGAAATTAATGGTTTCAACGGATGTACCTTTTATTAAGCAAGTAAGTAATGAGCGATATATTGAATCTGTATCGGAACATATTGCAAAGATAGCAAAAGCCACAAAAGGCAGAATGCTCGTTTTATTCACTTCGTATGAAATGTTAAAAGAAGCGTATGCGAATTTAAAAAATAATGATAAATTAGAGGGTTATTTATTACTCACCCAAAGTGTGAATAATAGAAGTCGAAGCCGCTTAATTCGAAAGTTTCAAGAGTTCGACAAATCAATTTTATTAGGGACGAGCAGTTTCTGGGAAGGAATAGATATTCCTGGAGATGCCTTAAGTTGTCTTGTTATAGTCCGTCTACCATTTACACCTCCTCATCAGCCGATGATGGAAGCGAAAGGTGAGTGGCTAAAAAATCAAGGTGAAGATGTATTCGCTAAATTAGCGCTCCCACAAGCAATATTACGTTTCAAACAAGGATTCGGCCGCTTAATTCGAACGAATACAGATACAGGAACGGTAGTAGTGTTAGATCGTCGTTTGACGAGTTCTTCCTATGGAAAACGATTTCTACAATCGATCCCTAACGTACCTCTTTATGAAGGACCATTAGAAGAATTGTTAGTACAATTAGAAGAACCATTAAATGAATAAAAATGGAAGAAAAATACGCCTGAAGTACTTATAAACTTCAGGCGTAAAAAATGTGGGTAGGAGGAATTTTATTTTTCTTACTTCTTGTATACAAAATGTGTTGGTTTTCGACTTGAAACCTTTTTTTGCTGTACATGTCCTGCTATAATAGATGGGTGATGAAGCAGGGGTTGTAAAGAATGTACTCTTATTGTAACCGCATTGCGTTCTTCTATAATTAGAAATTTTTGTGTAACGGAGGAGTTTTTTCATGGATAAGAAAATCGAAGTACTATCAACGACGCGTATTAAATATTCGTCGGATTTGTATAAAATTGTTGATAGTTTAAATCGTACGTTAAAAGAGCAGGACCTCATGTTCGGACTAGCATTAGACGAAAAAGATAAAGAAACAGCTGTATTTACGATTTACAGAACGTAGTGATACAATGAAAAAGTGGATTTTTGCAATCATTATTGTTATCGTTGCTAGCGGAATATATGGGGCGTATGTTTATAATAAAGCGATGGGAAAGAAAATTCCAAAAGAGTCGAAATTTGTAGAAATTGCTAAAGAAAAAGCAAAGCTTACAAAGGTGAAATCTGTTGATTATTACAACGGAAAATCTGCATATATAGTCGTGCAAGGTACAGATGAAAAGGGAGAACAACTTATCGTTTGGGTGCCTGAGAAAAAAGGGGATACTGTAGTAAGGAAAAAGAGCGAAGGTATTTCTGAAAAAGAGGCTATACAAAGAACAATAGAGCAAGTCGGCAATGAAAGTAAGGAATCAAAAAGTAAGCCGAAAGAGATTATGAAAGTGAAATTAGGCTTTGAAAATGATGTACCACTATGGGAAGTTACATATATTGATGATGACAATCGTTATAGTTATTACTATCTTGAATTTAAAGATGGAAAATTTTTAAGACGATATAGCATTGAAAAATAGATGTAGGGGGAACTACAAATGAAATTAGCAAAGCGAGTAGCTGCTTTAACACCGTCTTCAACTTTAGAAATTACAGCAAAGGCACAAGCATTAAAAGCAGAGGGTCATGATGTAATTGCATTAGGGGCAGGGGAACCTGACTTTAATACACCAGAGCATATTATGGATGCTGCACATAAAGCGATGTTAGAAGGGCATACGAAGTATACACCAACAGGTGGATTACAATCGTTAAAACAAGAAATTGTGAAGAAATTTACTCGCGATCAAGGTATTGCGTATGATCCATCTGAAATTATTGTATGTAATGGTGCAAAGCATGCATTATATACATTATTCCAAGTATTACTTGATGAGGAAGATGAAGTTATCATCCCAACTCCTTACTGGGTAAGCTATCCAGAGCAAGTAAAGCTTGCTGGCGGTAAGCCGGTTTATGTAGAAGGTTTAGAAGACAATGAGTACAAAATTACAGCAAAGCAGCTGCGTGAGGCAATTACAGAGAAAACGAAAGCAGTTATTATTAATTCACCGAGCAATCCAACAGGAATGATTTATAGCAAAGAAGAATTACAACAGCTTGGAGAAGTATGTTTAGAACATGATATTTTAATCGTTTCTGATGAAATTTATGAAAAATTAATTTATGGTGGCGTAGAATATACTTCAATTGCCCAGCTTTCTAATGCATTAAAAGAACAAACACTTATTATTAATGGTGTATCTAAATCTCATTCTATGACAGGATGGCGTATTGGATATGCTGCAGGAAATAAGCAACTTATTAAAGCGATGACGAACTTAGCAAGTCATAGTACGTCAAACCCTACTTCAATCGCTCAATACGGCGCAATTGCGGCATACGCAGGCTCACAAGAACCTGTGGAAACAATGCGCCAAGCCTTTGAAGAGAGATTAAACATCATTTATGATAAATTAATTCAAATTCCTGGCTTTACTTGTATTAAACCGCAAGGTGCATTTTACTTATTCCCTAACGTAAAAGAAGCTGTAGCTTTATCAGGATATGCAACAGTTGATGATTGGGCAAAAGCTCTATTAGAAGAGGAAAAAGTGGCTCTTGTACCAGGTACAGGATTTGGTGCTCCAAATAATGTTCGTTTATCATATGCGACATCTCTTGAACAAGTAGAGAAAGCATTAGAGCGCATCCATACATTTATGAAAAGTAAAGTGCAAGCTTAATTTTATATTTCATTCATGTAATATAAAAAACCTCCCTATTAATGGGGAGGTTTTTTTGACGGATTGTGGCAAAAAGAAATAGCTAAAGGTGTGTTATACTAGAGAGCGAGGTGTTTGGTGATGAAAAAGAAAATGATGTTACAGTGGTTTGAGCAGGGAAGCATTGCAATTCCAAAATTGCTTATGATGCATTATAAAAAATTAGGTTTAAATGAGACGGAATTTATGGTTGTACTTCATGTACACACATTTTTAGAATCAGGTAATTCGTTTCCGACTCCTTCAGAGATTTCTGAACGGATGACGATAACGGAAATGAAATGTATGGAAGTAATTCAGGCGTTGATTCAAAAAGGTTTTTTATCACTAGAAGGTGGACAAAGATCAGAAGCGATGATGTGCGAAAGTTATTCTTTACAACCGTTATGGGAAAAAATATTACATTTCTTAATGGATGAATCAATAGAGGAAGAGCAAAAAGAAAAAAAACAGCTACAAGTAAATTTATATACAGTATTTGAAAAAGAATTTGGAAGACCACTTTCGCCGTTCGAATGTGAAACGTTAGGGATGTGGGAGGACCAAGATCAACATCATCCAAATTTAATTCAAGCGGCTCTTAGAGAAGCTGTAATGAGTGGAAAACTAAATTTCCGATATATTGATCGTATTTTATTTGAGTGGAAAAAGAATGGAATTAAAACGGTAGATCAGGCTCAAAATCAAGGTCAAAAATTTAGAGCGAATCAACAAAGGGCACAACAAATGACAAAACAAGAGACGAAATTTACTGGAAAAGTGCCTTTTTATAATTGGTTGGAGCAGTAATATAGGAGGAAAAATATGCTTAACAAAACGCAAATCCGTTATTGTTTAGACACAATGGCGGATATGTATCCAGAAGCACATTGTGAATTGGTTCATGATAATCCATTTGAACTTGTAATCGCGGTGGCGTTATCTGCACAATGTACGGATGTACTTGTAAATAAAGTGACAAGAAATTTATTTCAAAAATATAAAACACCAGAAGATTATTTAAGTGTTTCTCTAGAAGAATTACAACAAGATATACGCTCTATCGGATTGTATAGAAATAAAGCAAAAAACATTCAAAAATTATGCCGAATGTTATTAGATGACTATAATGGAGAAGTACCGAACGATCGAGATGAACTTACGAAATTACCAGGTGTAGGAAGGAAAACAGCGAATGTTGTAGTTTCCGTAGCGTTTGGAATTCCGGCAATTGCTGTTGATACACATGTGGAGCGAGTGAGTAAACGATTAGCTATGTGTAGATGGAAAGACTCTGTGTTAGAAGTAGAAAAAACATTAATGAAGAAAGTACCAATGGATGAGTGGGGAGTTACACATCATCGTATGATTTTCTTTGGACGTTATCATTGTAAAGCACAACGACCGCAATGTGAGGAATGCAGACTGTTAGAAGTATGTCGTGAAGGAAAGAAGCGAATGAAGGTGAAATAAAGGATGGAACGAGTTATAGAAATACCGAAAGAATTTCACTGTTTACCATTTTTTAAAGAAAGTGTAAATTTAATTAAGTATCATACAGACAATTCTTTTGAAGAGATAATACAAAATACTTACTTTATATTTGATATTGAAAGACAGTATGAGCCATGGAAGGAAATTGAAAACAGCATTCCAGTGATGTTGAATGTATGGAAAAATAAGCATGAAGACATTGCTATACTGTTTCGAAATAGAAATAAGCAAGAGGCTGAGGGACCAATGATTCTTTTTTCAGCTCACTTGTTATCGGTTGTCTATTGGCTAAATGAACAACCTGTTCATAGTTTGAATGAAATGCAAATAAATACGAATAAATTAAAAGTGCAACCTGTTAATTTTATGGAAAGATATTCATTCATTATAAAGAAACCGAGTAATTATCATTCTTATATTCAATTAGCGCAGTTGTATATCGAAATAGAAAAGCTGTATGTAAAGAAAATGATAACAAAAAAGAAGTCCGCTTCTCGTTAAGAGAAACGGACTTCTTTTTTTGTATATTAGGACTCTGTTGTAACAACAGCACCGTCTGCGTGAGGTGTATCTCCTCCGGGATTTTGGTGTTGCTGTTCTTGTTGTTTCTTAGCCTCTTCTTCAGCTTTTTTCTTGGCCTCTTCTTCAGCTTTCTTCTTAGCTTCTTCTTCAGCTTTTTTCTTAGCTTCTTCTTCAGCTTTCCTTCTAGCTTCCTCATCAGCTTTCTTTTGAGCTTCTTCTTGCTGTTTACGTTGTTGTTCTTGCTGTTGCTGTTCTTGTTGTTTCTTAGCCTCTTCTTCAGCCTTTTTCTTAGCTTCGTCTTGTTTTACTTTATCTTCATTAGCCTTTTTCTGGGCTTCCTCATCAGCTTTTTTCTTAGCTTCTTCATCGGCCTTTTTCTTAGCCTCTTCTTCAGCTTTTTTTGCATCTGGAGTTCCGCCAGGCGCAGTGAAGGATGCACCAACTGCTGGGCTTGTGCCAGTACCTTTTTTCGCTACTACAGAGAAGCTGTAAGTAACACCTGGTTTAATACCACCAAGAGTAGCTGTCGTACCACTTATTGATAGGCTACCACTTGAACCGTCAGTTGCTTTATAGCTGGCTGCATATGCATCAACTTCTGCTGGTCCAAACCAGTTTAGTGTAACTGTGCTAGCGCCATCAAAAGTGACATTCAGACCACTAGGGGCATCTACTTTAATTTGTTTAATTGCATCTTTTTTCGCACCTTTTACGTATAACTCTCCGTTTATTTCTTGTACAGAAGAAGGACGTTCAAAGCGTGATTTATCTGTAGCGAATTTGCTCATCATTACTTGGAACATTTGCTGTGCAATTCTAGTGGAGCGATCGCTAACATAATTTTTTGGACCATCTTTTTCGTAACCGGTCCAAACAGCCATTGTGTATTGTGGCGTATATCCAGCAAACCAGCTATCTCTGTTTGCATCAGCTGGGATGTCATATTTTTGAAGAACTGATTCATCAAAGTTTTGTGTTCCTGTTTTACCTGCTACGTCAACACCTGAAACGTATGCTGTTGGACCTGTACCACCAGAACCAGGTTTTACTACGTCACGAAGAACGTCAGTAACCATATAAGCTGTATAGTCTTGCATTGCGCGATGTTCTTTCGGTTTAAAGCTTTTCTTTTTCCCGTCCGGGAAGGTTACTTCTTTTACGAAGTGTGGTTTATTATAGTTACCACTATTACCAAAGGTTGCATATGCACCTGCTACTTCTAATGGAGAACTATCGTTACTACCGATTGCTGTTGATTCGTAGACTTTTCCTTCTTTAAAGGTCATGCCTAAACCTTCAGCAAATTCTTTTGACTTATTAAGACCAACTGTTTGTGCTGTCTTTAAAGCTGGAATGTTTAATGACTTTTTCAAAGCTTCACGTAGTGAAACGTCACCTTTGTAACTCTTTGTTGCATTTTGTATTTTCTTACCATTGGAATACGTATACTCTGAGTCGTTTAATTGATGGTATGTAGACCATTGTAAATTTTCAATTGCTGGACCGTAGTCGAAAATTGGTTTCATTGTTGAACCAACTTGGCGTTTTAAATCAGTTGCCATATTATGACCTTTGAAAGTAGACTTACTTTCTTTACGTCCAGCACCAATTGCTCGAACTTCTCCAGACTGTGTATCCATAAATACGAATGACCCTTGGAATTGATCGTCCGGATACTTAATAAGATTGCCATCCATAATTTTGTCGGCGTAATCTTGAGCATCTTGATCAAGTGTTGTATGAATCGTTAAACCATCTGAACCGATATTTACATCAGGATATTCTTTTTCAACTTCTTTTACAACCGCATCTAAAAATGCTTGATACTTCATCTCAGTTACTTCTGAAGACGGTTGAAGGCCCTCAGTTACTGGAATCTTAACGGCGTTATTCATTTCTTCTTTTGTTATATAACCATGTCGATTCATTAATGATAATACGACATTACGACGATTTGTTGCTCGTTCAACATTTTCCTTTTTTGTTGGATCATAAATGTTTGGACCTTGGGGTAAACCAGCGAGCATAGCAGCTTCATGTAATTGCAAGTCTTTTAAATCTTTACCATAATATTTTTGCGCTGCTGTCGCAATACCGTATGAACGGTTACCTAAATTAATCTTATTTAAGTACATTTCTAAAATCTCATGTTTAGAGTATTGTTGCTCTAATTTGTAAGATAAGTACCATTCTTGCACTTTTCTTTTAGCAGTTTTGTCCATCGTTAGAAAGTAGTTTTTAACGACTTGCTGTGTAATCGTACTACCACCTTGGGAACCGAAACCACCAGTGACATTTTCCATAACTGCTTTTGTAGTTCGTTTAAAATCAATTCCATTATGATCATAGAAACGCGAATCCTCAGTTGCAAGAAATGCATTTTCAACTACTTTTGGAATTTGATCATAAGTAACATGTGTTCGTTTTTCAGCACCGTATTCATAGAAGAAATTTCCGTTTTTATCGAGAAACTTTGTTGATAAAGGATTAACAAGTTTGGATTTGTCTAATTTTGGAGCGTCCTTTACCATAACAAAGAAAGCGGAAACGCCGGCTACAAGACCAACGATACCAAGAAGTAGACAACCTATAAGGAATTTCTTGAAAAAGGAGCCTTTTTTCTTTGGTTTTTCTTCTTTATGTGTTTTTTTCTCTTGATTTTTCACATGATTTCGTTCTGTACGAGAACGATAATTATCTGACATTATACTTTCTCCTACCTTTCATTCTCTCCCCCAAAAGTCGAAAAAAGAGCCTTAGTGATGACTCTATCACGAAAAATAAACCATGTCTAGTACACGGATATAGTCAATCCGAGGGTGATAACCGCATGATAATAAGGATCCATGCTCTTCTATTTCTTCTTTCGTAATCGACTTGCGTCCACCAGTATTTTGACGATTCCAAAATGCAATAATATGTTTTGCATCTAGTAAATAAAATTCATCAAAAAGTGTAAATTTAATAATAACAAATGCAATTCCATTATGAGCAACCACTTGCTTCATATGTTCAATTTGATGAAGGTGGAAGTTTTGAAGTGGGAAACTAGTTTTATTTTTGGTTTCCTTTGCTTCAAAATCGATGTATTTCCCTTTGTATACACCGTTGTAATCTGTTGTAGAAGGTTGTTTAAAATACGCTTCTTTTACCACTGCAGCACTTCGAGCGGGGTAATCTACTTTTACAATTTGAAGAGGTGTAGGCTTTTTATGTACACATGCAATATTATGGGTTAAGTAATATTGATTTGTTTCATTCAATTCCTCTTCAAGGGACATACCTCTATTACTATAAGTATGTGTTTTTATAGGTGTTTTTTGAGGTTGTGAAGCTTGATTATACCTTTTTCCATTTGGGTAACGAATGGTCATAGTGTGTCCACCCCCAACTTGCTAAGAATTACTTACAAAGGTGATTATATCAAAAAATGAAAAAAGATGTGACCTTTTTGATGAAAGGTATGATGACTTATTTATGTTTACATGGAATGATTATATGAAAATTAAACAAAATCGAGAAAAAAATTTTTGTATAGAGGAAGAAAAAGCAATCATTCACAATATTAAAAAGAAAACAGAAATAGCTAATGTGGACAATATTTCTCGGACACAATCTTATCAAGAATATTATTTAAGAAATAGTGAAATCAGGTGGGCCTTTTTAGCGAGTATGGTTTCGAGAAATGCGGGCTGGAATATGACTGATTTAGAAGGGAGATATTATGCTACTGTTTTACCTAGAACGGTAAAAAAACATTTATTTCTTCTGTACGAACAGGCTAATTGGATTATTTTTTTAGATGCATTTCCTCAGCTATTATTGTATGAGGAAAGTAAGAAGAGACATGCACCTCTCTTTCATTTGTTGCAATACTTCAATGTATCAATTTTTATGGAAAAAGAATGGTTACTTTTCTGGGAAAGAAGAGATACGAATAGACTTATGACAGCGCTTATTATAAATGAACAAAATAAAATTCAAAAACCAGTCATTGAGAACACATATTTTAAAAAACATGTATTCCATACTGCACTTTTTAAAGTACAAGAAAGACTTCATATTAGTGCAGTTATCTTCCCAACAATTGAAGGGAGAATGTATGGGTTTTCGGTTTATCAATTTGAAACGTTACAAAAGCGTATAGAACTAGGAAAAAAATTAGCATGGTTATTGTTTCATCCAATTTATAATGGTTCGTTTTATAAGTTTGCACTGCAAACTACACATACTGGGTCTAGAGAAGATTATGAAGTTTACGCAAAGGAAACTAGAAAGTCTTATACGCCAACACTTAGAGATATTTATCCTGTTATTTTACATGAAGAAATAAAAATGAGAGATTGGTTTTGTGCAAATATGAAAATGAATGTGTTATTTGTACTTGAAGAACCTAAAGGGGAAGTTAATATAACAGAATGGTATAGAAGAAAGAGAGAACAAATCTATAGGCTATCTATCGTAAACCGTTTTGCTAAAAGGATCGATGAGTTCATGATATAATAAAAAAGAAGTCCCGTCTTCCATTTTGAAGACGGGACTTCTTAATTTGAAAAAATCCTGCTATGCGTGCTACAACTTTAATTTGAAAAAATCCTGCTATGCGTGCTACAACTTTAATTTCAAAACGTAATGCTAGTAGGAGATTAAGGATGATTTGAAATTTAAATGTTCGTAATAAAGTCTCGCTTTATGTAGCAGGGAAGTTTGGACCATCTAGCTTTGGATTGCCAGTCTCGGGTTTATTTTGTTGTTTGTTTTGGTTTTTCTTTTTTTCATTTTTGTTCTTTGCCATTGTAATACACCTCCTTTTTGTATTGTTACCATTTCTATAAATGACATACGAAATGATTTCTTTGACGAATAACAACTAGTTTTGTCATGTGGGCAGGAGTGGTGAATCATTCGGCGAAATTACATGACAAAGGAAAAGCAAAGAAGGAGGCGTTTTGTATATGGCGATGGTTCAGAAGGAAGATGTAATGAAAAAAATGGATCAAATGTTAAGTTCTCTCGATTTGCTGGAAATGAATATAGGGATTAGAATGAATCATGCATTAAAGGATGCGAGTGAAAAAATATGTAATAAGATAGAAATAACAGAAATGCATATTGAACATATGGAAAATAAATTAGTGCATCACGAAGAAAAAGGGAATTGGGTGAAGACATTTCAAAACGTCGTAGTGAGTGCATAATAAGGTGGGAAATAAATGAAGAATGAAGCATTAATACAGTCTTCAGAAAAACTCATGCAGTATAATAATGAAGCGAATGTAAAAAAAAGAGAACTAACTGAATACGACTTTTATAAGGATATGAAACCGTTTGTAGATATGGTAGATGAGGAATTAAAGAAGTGGAAAGAACTAGCTTATACGTGGATTAAAGAAGAAAAGCCAAAGTATATACATGTACAGCAAATTGATCAAGTATACGATAATTTACAAACGAATGTGTTGCAATGCTTTGTAAATAAAGGTAAAGGTAAACGATTCTTTGAAACACACCAAGCCATTTCGTATACTTTGCAAAATATAGTTGAGCAATGTAAATAACAAGAGGGAGAGCCCTCTTGTTATTTTTATGCTTCTGTCATTGTTGTAGGTTTTGTTGCGCCGTTTATTTCTAATTCTTTTATTAATGTTCGATAATCTGATATGCATATTTTTCCTTCGAGATACCAATGTCTCGCAAAGTCTAATAATTCATTTGCATTCTCTGTGCAATACCCCTTTTTTTGAGAAAACGCTTGTTTTAAATCCCCTAATACCATGTTGATTCCTCCCCCATGAGAATCTTCTTCTTAATTATCATAGCATGGAAGGGTTTTCTTTTTTAATTTTTTAAAAATTTAAACTTCCGACAAAAATAGACATATATTCCATCACACATATTATTTTATAGGTACATATTATATATGTAGAAACTTATGTGAAGGAGGAGAGAATGCATGTTTCAACAACCTAACGTATACCAGCAAACGAATCCATATGCACAGCAAAATATGTACCAATATAATACGGATACATATTTACGGTATAATATGTATCCTTTCGAGCCTTATTATGGAAATCAAAATTATTATCAACCGTTTGAAGTGTCCTTTATGAATCAAGCTCAACAACCACAACAGCAGCAACCTTATGTGAATCAAGCTCAACAATCACAAGCTCAGCAACCATACATGAATCAACCACAGCAGCAGCCTTATATGAATTCGCAATATTATATGCCACCACCATCGCCGTATGCTAATCAACAAGCGATGTTTTATCCACCAAAACAACCGTACCCGACGCAGGGTAAGCAAAAGCAACAACAGCCAAGCCAGTTTTCTAGTTTTGTTTCTCAATTTAAAACATCAGATGGTAACTATGATGTAAATAAAATGATGAATACAGCTGGACAAATGATGAATGCGATGAATCAAGTGACAGGTATTGTAAAGCAAGTTGGAGGCTTTTTTGGTAAGTGATGTTGAAGGATTGTCTATAAAAACAATGTAAATGAAATAAAGGACTAGACAAATTTCCTTGTAATAAATGGGTATATATAACAAACGGCTTTCTCTCTTTTCTCATACTGTAAAGTGTAATCAGATTTTTTTAACGAGAGAGGAGAGAAAAAACTATGCATCATTGTCATCCTTGCTTTGGAGGGCATAAGCCTACAGGACCTATTTGTACGACTGCTCCTGTCATTCATCCGACGAAACAATGCGTAACACACTCTTTTTCAACAACGGTGGTGCCACACATTTTCCCAACACATACAACACATGTACATCATCAACAAATTAAAAACCAAAACTTCTTCCCACAAACAAATTCAAATGTAAATGTTGTGGACCCAATCGACCCAGGATTCGGTGGCGGATGTGGACCGTGTGGTCATGGACATCATGGACATCATGGACATCACGTATCACCATTTGGTCCAGGACCAAATGTATCTCCGTTTGGACCAAACGTATCACCATTCGGACCGAATATTGGACCAAACGTATCACCATTCGGTCCAAATATCGGACCAAACGTTGGTGGAATGTTTAAAAAGTAAATGATATGTTAGAACTAGCGAAATGCTAGTTCTTTTTTTGTAATTGGAGTGTTGATATGAAAGTTATTGCAGTAACAGGATATAAGCCATTTGAACTTGGAATATTTAAAAATGATCATCCAGGGGTGGAGTGTATAAAGAAAGCGTTACACCGTAAATTAACCAATTTTGTAGAAGATGGTTTAGAGTGGGTTATAATAAGTGGCCAATTAGGTGTAGAATTATGGGCTGCTGAAGTTGTTTTTGAAATTCAAGTAGAATATCCAGATTTAAAATTAGCGGTATTCACTCCGTTTTTAGAACAAGAAGAAAATTGGAAAGAAGATAATCGTGAATATTACGAATTTATCCTTTCTCAAGCAGACCATGTTGATAGTATCACGAAACGGAAGTATGAAAGTCCAGAGCAATTTAAATTAAAAAATCACTTTTTTATTGAAAAAAGTGATGCGCTTTTAGCGGTATATGATGAAGAAAAACCAGGAAGTCCCAAATATATTGTAGAAGCAGCAAAGAAAAAAGGAGAAATAGAAAATTATCACAGTTATTTCATTCTTTTTTCTGATTTACAAGATATAATAGAAGAGGAACAGTGGAATAATGCAGAGTAAATATGTAATATAGTACTCGTATATATGATTGACAAAAAGCATTGTTTCTGAAAAAATTTAGTTAATGAAAGTTTTGGTAAAAATTTGAGGTGAAGAAAATGATTTCGGATAAAATTAAATTAACAGCGAAAGATATTTTAGAAAAAGAATTTAAAACAGGTATGAGAGGTTATCAGCAAGAAGAAGTAGACAAGTTTCTTGATATGATCATTAAAGACTATGAAGCTTTCCACAAAGAGTTTGAGCAATTAAAGCAACAAAATGCTCGTTTAAAGCGTGAATTAGAGGAACAAAAACTAGCAGTAACGCAAGTTCCACAACAACCTGTACAAACACCAGTTGCACAACCAGTTTATAACAACACGAATACGGATATTTTAAAACGCTTATCTAACTTAGAAAAAGCTGTATTTGGAAGTAAGTTATACGAATGATGTAAGGTGGGAAAAGGTTTAAGCATTTTACATAGAAAAAAACGTTGCAAAATCTTTTTGTTTCCACTATACTAATGGATGTCATAACGTTTGGGTAATCGCTGCAACGCCAACGTTGTAGAGGAAAGTCCATGCTCGCACGGCCTGAGATGGCTGTAGTGTTCGTGCCTAGCCAATTCATAAGCTAGGGTATTCTGGCTGTAAGGCTGGTTTAACGGCAGGGAAAAAACCTAAGTCCTTTCGGATATGGTTTGACTACCTTTAAAGTGCCACAGTGACGAAGTCCTTGAAGAAATGATAGGAGTGGAACGAGGTAAACCCCACGAGCGAGAAACCCAAATAATGGTAGGGGAATCTTTTCCAAGGAAATGAACGACGGGAAAGGACAGGTTTTATAACCTGTAGATAGATGATTGCCACCGGAGTACGAGGCGTGGGCCGTTTGTAGTACAAAGGAACAGAACATGGCTTACAGAACGTTATGAACCAACTATGAAATAACTCAGCTCTCCTTTGTTAGAGGAGGGCTTTTTATTTGTATGAAGTTATAAAGTATGAGTTAAAATGGTTAATGAGAAAATTTTTCGTAAAATGTAATGATTAATAGGACCAATTGCTATTAATTATTGTTTGAATATACATAAGAGGTGAATGCAAATGGGAAAAGTTACTTTAATTGCAACAGCGGCAATGGGTATTGAAGCGTTAGTTGCCCGAGAAGTTCGCGATCTTGGTTATGAATGTCAAGTAGAAAACAGCAAAGTAACATTTGAAGCAGATGAAAAGGCGATTTGTCGCACGAATTTATGGTTACGTACTGCGGACCGTGTAAAAATTAAAGTTGGCGAATTTAAAGCAACAACATTTGATGAGCTATTTGAAAAAACGAAAGCATTAAACTGGGGAGATTATATTCCAGAGAATGGCGAATTCCCTGTTATTGGTAAATCTTTAAAATCTGAATTATTCAGTGTTTCGGATTGCCAACGTATCGTTAAAAAAGCTGTCGTTGAAAAATTAAAAACAACATATAAACGTACAACTTGGTTTGAAGAAGATGGTCCGTTATTCCGTATCGAGATTGCAATGCTAAAGGATATTGCAACATTAACAATTGATGCGAGCGGTGTTGGACTTCATAAACGTGGATACCGTATGGATCAAGGGGAAGCTCCGTTAAAAGAAACATTAGCTGCGTCTTTAATTAAATTAACAAACTGGAAGCCAGATCGTCCATTTGTTGATCCATTCTGTGGATCAGGTACAATTCCGATTGAAGCAGCATTAATTGGACAAAACATTGCACCAGGATTTAACCGTGGTTTCGCATCTGACGAGTGGGGCTGGGTAGGTAAACAAAACTGGCGTGAAGCTCGTCAAGAAGCTGAAGATTTAGCGAACTATGATCAACAATTACAAATCATTGGATCCGATATTGATCATCGTATGATTCGAGTTGCTCAAGATAACGCAGAAGAAGTAGGCTTGGGCGATTTAATTACATTTAAACAAATGCAAGTAAAAGATTTCACAACAAAAGAGGATTATGGCTACGTTGTAACGAATCCTCCATACGGAGAACGTTTAAGTGAAAAAGCACTCGTTGAACAACTGTACAAAGAAATGGGACAAGTATTCCGCCCATTAGATACATGGTCAGCATATGTATTAACAAGCTATGAAGCATTTGAGAAGTGTTACGGAAAAGATGCGTCGAAGAAGCGTAAACTGTTTAACGGATTTATCCGTACAGATTACTACCAATACTTCGGAAAACGTCCACCGCGCAATTCATAGTATAAAACTCCTCCAGCGCGCATATACTGGCTATTATGTAATGCGTAAAGGAGGAAGTGATATGGATAATTTCCAATTATCAATGATTCAAAAAGCTATTCACCGTACGTATGATGAGCTCGGAAAAGAAGTGGATAGTCAAGGTGCGATTGTAGATGAAATACAAAAAGCACAAGAAGAATATTTGTCAGCTCTTTCACATGAAACAGCGATTGATAAACGGTATTTAAAGTCATTAATATAGAAGAAAATTTTCCTTTTTCGAAAGGAAAATTTTTTTTCGTGAATTTCTATGTATTGCAACAGGGGAAAGTGGCTGCACACATATGAGTAGCGGTTGCTATTATCTTTTTATAGAAAAACTTTTTGGTTGGAGGCTAAGGATGTTTACTGAGAAGAGATTACCATTTGAAGTAGGAAAACAAGATAATTTTTATGATAAGTTGAATGAGTGGATTGGAGATGTGTTTTACGACATCCTTCCGGAAAAAGGCTTTGAAGAGCGTGATGAACAAATTTTTATGGCGTTTCAGTTAGAACGCGCTTTCCAAGAAAAGAAAGTTATGTTCGCAGAAGCTGGTGTAGGAACAGGGAAAACAATTGTATATCTTCTATATGCAATTTGTTACGCGCGTTATACTGGGAAACCAGCTATTATTGCTTGTGCAGATGAAACGTTAATTGAGCAGCTTGTGAAAGAAGAAGGGGACATTGCTAAGTTATCTGAAGCATTAGGGCTATCTGTTGATGTAAGGCTTGCAAAATCAATGGATAATTATTTATGCTTACGTAAACTTGAAGATGTTATGAGTGGACGAGCTCCAGAAGTAATTGAAGACGTATATTATGAATTACCACAATTCGTATTTGATCATGGTACAATGCAAAACTTTACTCACTATGGTGACAGAAAAGAATTTCCACTTTTAAATGACGAAGAATGGTCAAAAGTAAATTGGGATTACTTCCAAGATTGCTTTACTTGTGATTCTCGTCATCGTTGTGGACAAACTCTTTCTCGTGAACATTATCGTAAAGCAGCAGATTTAATTATTTGTTCTCAAGATTTCTATATGGATCATATTTGGACGTACGATGCTCGTAAGCGTGAAGGGCAAATTCCGTTATTACCAGAAAGTAGCTGTGTTGTATTCGATGAAGGACATCTTGTAGAATATGCAGCTCAAAAAGCTTTAACATATCGTTTAAAGCAAACGATGATGGAGCAACTTTTAACGAGATTATTACAAAACGATATTCGTGAAGAGTTTGCACATTTAGTAGAAGAAACAATTTGGCAAACAGAGCGATTCTTTGATGTGTTACAAGAAAACAAAAAAGAAATTGCTGGTTCTGATCGTTTAGAAATTACTGTGACAGAAAAAGTAACAGCTGAAGCAAAACGACTTTATGCGAAAATTGGTGAAGTCGGTGATGCGTTAGTATTTGAAAGTGAAATGCATACAGTAAATACGTATGATTTAAATATCGTTGATGAACATTTAGATGTATTAGAACATTCACTTCGTCTATTCATGCATGAGAAAAATGTAATTACATGGGGTGAAGAAGGTGATGGAGCCTTCACGTTAGTAATTATGCCACGTGCAGTTGAAGAAGTATTACAAGAGAAAGTATTCTCGAAGAAAATCCCGTATATCTTCTCATCTGCTACATTATCTAATAACGATTCATTCGCATTTACAGCAAATAGCCTAGGGGTAAAAGATTACTTATCATTCTCAGTTGCCTCACCATTTGATTATGAAGAGCAAATGGCAGTAAACTTACTATCGCATACGAAAGAAAATGAGTGGGAAAGAAAGTGTCAATATACACTTGAAAATATACAGAAAACAAACGGACGTACACTTGTATTATTCCGTACAACGCAAGAACTTGCAGCGTTTAAAGAATATGTAAGTAAAGAACAAATGTCAGTTCCGTTCTTATATGAAGGGGATCAAGAAATTAGTCAGCTCGTTTCTCGTTTCCAAAATGAAGAAGAGACTGTACTTTGTGCCGTTCATTTATGGGAAGGTTTAGATATTCCTGGTTCATCATTATCACATGTTATCATTTGGTCATTACCATTCCCTCCAAACGATCCTGTGTTTGAAGCGAAGCGTAAACATGTAAATGATCCATTCTGGGATGTAGATGTACCGTATATGATTTTACGTCTTCGTCAAGGGATTGGCCGTTTAATTCGTACGAGCGACGATAAAGGTGCTATATCAATCTTCTTATCTGATACAGAAGATGAGAAAGTGATAGAAGCGGTGAAAAACGTACTACCAGTAGAAGGTAAAGAATTATAAGGAGAAAGCTTGGCGCTTGCCAAGCTTTTTTTCTATTATAAAAGGAAATTAGATTTTCATGTCGAATTAAGTTTGAGGTAGAAAAAGGAGGTTTTTATACAATGACAGTAGCTACATATGAAGTAGAAAAACAATTTTTAACATACGTGAAGAAGATACAAAATTACGGAGAAGCATTAAGCTTAATGTTTTGGGACTTAAGAACAGGTGCACCTAAAAAAGGTGTGGACCAGCGCTCAGAAGTAATTGGTATGCTTTCATCGGAAGTGTTTGCTATGTCGACTTCAGATGAGATGGGAAATTATTTAGCAGAGCTTGAAGCTTTAATAAGTGAAGACAAACTTTCTGAAACGACGAAGAAAATGGTTGAAGAGTGTCGGAAAGAATATGATAGAAATAAAAAAATTCCACAAGCGGAATATGAAGCGTATGTGAAATTAGAAGCGAAAGCGGAAAGTGTGTGGGAAGAAGCTCGTGAAAAATCTGATTTCGAAATGTTCCGCCCGTACTTAGAAAAAATTGTTGAATTTAAAAAGAAATTTATTACATATTGGGGTTACGAAACATATAAATACAATACATTATTAGACATGTATGAGCCAGGTATTACAGTAGAAGTTTTAGATCACGTATTTGGTCAACTTCGTGAGCGCATCGTGCCGCTTGTAAAAGAAATCTCTGAGTCTAAAAAAGGATTAAAAACAAGTGCTTTATCGGAAAAATTTTCAAAAGAAAAACAAAAGAACTTTACATTAGAACTATTAAAGCAATTGAATTATGACTTTGAAGCAGGCCGTCTTGATGAAACAGTACATCCATTCGAGATTACATTAAATAGAGGGGATGTTCGTATTACGACACGCTATGACGAAAAGGATTTCCGCATGGCTGTGTTTGGAACAATTCATGAATGTGGTCATGCTGTATATGAACAAAATATTGCAGAGAAATTTGAAGGTACACCGTTATGTAGTGGAACATCTATGGGTATTCATGAGTCACAATCGTTATTCTTTGAGAACTTTATCGGCCGTAATAAATCATTCTGGAAGAAAAATTATGATTTATTAAAAGAGTATAGCAATGGTCAATTTGATGATATGTCAGTCGATGAATTTTATGATGCAATTAACGAATCGAAGCCGTCATTCATTCGTATAGAAGCAGATGAGCTTACATACCCGCTTCATGTTATGGTGCGTTATGAATTAGAGAAAGAATTATTTGATGGTACATTACAAGTGAAGGACTTACCAGCAGCTTGGAATGATAAGATGGAAGCATATTTAGGAATTCGTCCGGAAAATGATGCGCAAGGTGTATTGCAAGATGTTCACTGGGCTGGTGGCTCATTTGGATACTTCCCATCTTATGCGCTTGGTTACATGTATGCAGCGCAATTTAAGCAAAGAATGTTAAAAGACATTCCGAACTTTGATGCATTATTAGAAGAAGGAAACGTAACACCAATTCGTGAATGGTTAACAGAACATATTCACCAATATGGTAAAACGAAAAAGCCACTTGAAATTTTAGAAGATGTAACAGGCGAAGGGTTAAATGCAAATTACTTAGCAGATTATTTAGAAGTGAAGTATAAAGAAATTTATGAGTTATAAAAAAGAGCTGCTTACTTGCAGCTTTTTTTTATAGGGGGATAGAAGATGGTTTATACATATACAGTAATGACGCAAGAAGAGGCGGAAGAGATTGCATATAACTGGCATTATAAAGGGGAATATTCCTTTTACGATATAGAGGCAGATGAAGAAGATTTAGCTGAGTTTTTAGAGGGTGAGAGTAGAGGGAATCATGTGTTTTCTGTGAAAGAAAATGGTACTCTCATTGGGTTCTTTACGGTTTGTAAAATAAATAATGGAACGGTTGATATAGGACTTGGAATGAGACCTGATATAACTGGCAATGGATTTGGTTTACAGTTCGTGAATGCTGGACTAGCTTTTAGCAAAGAAAAATACGGATGCAAATATATAACACTATCAGTAGCGACATTTAATGAGAGAGCGATAAAAGTGTATAAAAGGGCGGGATTTGAAGCGGTTGGAACGTTTATACAGAAAACAAATGGTGGTTGTTTTGAGTTCTTGAAAATGAACTATATATGTAAACGTGATTAAAAAACAGAGGGATCTTCTGTTTTTTTATTTTGATTTAGAAATATATGATACATATTTTTTTACTTGTTGTAATTGAGAGTTTTGAAATTTTGGTAGAGGGTGTGTATGATAGAAGTTTAGTAGTAAATAGTAGGTTTAGCAAGGAAAGGTAGAGGTAGTATGATTACAATTAAAACGAAAAATGAAATAGATTTGATGCATGAATCTGGAAAATTACTTGCTTCATGTCATAAAGAAATTGCGAAAATGATAAAGCCAGGTATAACGACACAAGAGATTGATACGTTTGTTGAAATGTATTTAAAAAAGCATGGTGCCACATCTGAACAGAAAGGTTACAACGGGTATCCATATGCGATATGTGCATCTGTAAACGATGAAATGTGTCATGCGTTTCCAGCCGATGTTCCTTTAACTGAGGGTAATATTGTAACAATTGACACGGTAGTAAACTTAAATGGGAGTCTTTCAGATTCTGCTTGGACGTATAGAGTTGGAAAAGTTTCTGATGAAGCAGAAAAGTTGTTGTTAGTAGCTGAGAATGCTTTGTATAAAGGGATTGATCAGGCGGTAATTGGTAATCATGTAGGAGACATTGGCTATGCAATTGAAAGTTATGTAACAAATGAAGGTTTTTCTGTCGCAAGAGACTTTACGGGACATGGGATTGGTAAAGAGATTCATGAAGAACCAGCAATTTTTCATTTTGGGAAACAAGGACAAGGACCTCAGTTACAAGAAGGAATGGTAATTACAATTGAACCGATTGTAAATATAGGTATGCGATATTCTAAAGTAGATTTAAATGGGTGGACTGTACGAACGATGGACGGGAAATTATCAGCTCAATATGAGCATACAATTGCGATTACAAAAGATGGGCCAATCATTTTAACGAAGTTGTAATTGGGAATGAAAGAGTTTGCAAAACTCGAACAAAGATAGTGGTTTTTAAAAATTTGTACGTGTTTTTTTGATAAATGCTTTTCAAAGCATAAAAAGTACGTTATAATCCTTCTATAAAATAAATAGTTAGCTACACTCATATAATCGCGGGGATATGGCCTGCAAGTTTCTACCGAAGTACCGTAAATACTTTGACTATGAGTGAGGACGAATATAATTGCTTGTTTAGCATTCTTTTTTTGCGAAACTCCAAAAGCGCGTCTCTCACTTGTAACGAGTGGTGGCGGCTTTTGGAGTTTTTTTATTGCATAAGAGGGGGAACAAATATGAAAGTATTACAAGAAAAGATTTTGAACGAAGGAAAGGTTTTATCTGGTGACGTATTAAAGGTAGATGCTTTTTTAAATCATCAAATTGATCCAGTACTTATGCAAGAAATCGGAAAAGAATTTGCTAAACGTTTTAAAGAAGAGAACATTACAAAAATCGTGACGATTGAATCTTCAGGCATTGCACCAGCAGTTATGGCTGCATTAGAGCTTGGTGTAAAAGTAATTTTTGCACGAAAACGTAAATCGTTAACGTTACAAGATAATATGTACGTTGCAAACGTATATTCATTTACAAAACAAGAAACAAATGAAATTTCATTATCTCGAAATCATATCGATGAAAATGATCGTGTATTAATCATCGATGACTTTTTAGCAAACGGTCAGGCTGCTTTAGGTTTAATGAGTTTAGTAGAGCAAGCCGGAGCGAGTATTGCAGGAATTGGAATTGTTATTGAAAAAGCATTTCAAGATGGAGGAAAGAAGCTTCGTGA
This sequence comes from Bacillus sp. GMa5/1, assembly GCF_050172015.1. Classification (NCBI taxonomy): domain Bacteria; kingdom Bacillati; phylum Bacillota; class Bacilli; order Caryophanales; family Bacillaceae; genus Bacillus; species Bacillus sp. GMa5/1. Next base: position 88,755 of record NZ_JBNLYC010000003.1, read on the forward strand.
ACAAGGCGTTCGTGTTGAATCACTAGCAGAAATTGCATCACTTGATAACGGCACAGTTACATTTGTACAGCAAGAAACTGCGGAGGTGAAATAAACGATGAAGCAGCATCCATTTAAAATTGCATCGCTCGGCATGCAGCATATGCTTGCAATGTATGCTGGAGCAATTATCGTTCCGCTTATTGTGGGCGGTGGACTTGGTTTGAATCAAAAAGAGTTAACATATTTAGTCTCAATTGATTTATTAATGTGCGGCGTTGCGACAATTTTACAAGCATTATCAAATCGCTTTTTCGGTATTGGGCTTCCAGTTGTGCTTGGTTGTACATTTACAGCCGTTGGACCGATGATTGCAATCGGGAAACAATACGGTGTGTCTTCAATTTATGGAGCAATTATTGCAGCTGGGTTATTCGTTGTTATTTTTGCGAAATTATTTGGAAAACTTGTAAAACTATTTCCACCTGTTGTAACAGGATCTGTCGTTACAGTAATTGGAGTTACACTTGTTCCAGCTGCTATTAATGATATGGCTGGCGGAGTAGGAAGCAAAGATTTTGGAAGTCTTGAAAACTTAGCGTTAGCATTTGGAGTGTTATTATTTATCATCATTATGTATCGTTTCTTTGATGGATTTATCCGTTCCATTTCTATTCTATTAGGTTTGTTGTTCGGTACTATCGTTGCAGCGTTTATGGGGAAAGTAAGTTTGCAAGCGGTTGGAGAGGCGGATTGGTTCCACGGTATTCAACCATTTTACTTCGGTACACCAACATTTGAATTAACACCAATTATTACGATGATTTTAGTTGCTTGCGTAGGGATTGTAGAAGCAACGGGTGTATACTTTGCATTATCTGATATTTGCAATAAAAAAATCGGTGAAAAAGAATTAACAAAAGGCTATCGCGCAGAAGGATTAGCGATGGTGTTAGGTGGCATTTTCAACGCGTTCCCATATACAACATACTCTCAAAACGTAGGACTTGTTCAATTAACTGGAGTAAGAAATCGCGTTATTATTTATACTTGTGGTGGTATGTTAATCGTTCTTGGATTTATTCCAAAAATTGCAGCCATTACAACGATTATTCCGAAATCAGTACTGGGCGGTGCGATGTTAGCGATGTTCGGTATGGTTATGGCATATGGTATTAAAATGTTAAGTAGCGTTGATTTTGGTAAACAAGAAAATTTATTAATCGTTGCATGTTCTGTCGGAATCGGACTTGGAGTTACAGTCGTTCCTACTTTATTCTCACAACTTCCTGAAAATATTCGTATTTTAACAGATAACGGAATTGTACTTGGAAGTGCGTCAGCAGTACTTTTAAATATCGTATTTAATATGGTGCCGCAGCGTAAAGTGAAAGTAAAAGAAGAGCCGGTGTCTATGCAAAGTGCGGTAAGAGAAGCGTAAAAAAGCAAGGTCTCATTATGAGACCTTGCTTTTCTTTTTAAGTGGCATCATTTTTCCGTACGTACCAAGACGCCAAATGTACTCAAGTGGCCCGTATTGATAACGTGAAAGCCACCAGCGGCTAATAAAGATTTGTAACGTGTAGAAACCGACGCAGAATAGTGGGCCTACCCATAATGGAGCAAGATAATCATTTTTGAACAATAGTCCGAATACAAGTAACGTAACAATTGTATGCGAGATGTAGTTTGTTAACGCCATTCTACCAACGTATTGGAACGGGCGTAATATCTTTTGCCATTTTTCTGTTTGCAATAAACGCATTAGCGTGAAAATGTAGAATATGAATAATGTCTTTCCGCTAAACATTGTAAAGACCTGCATATAAATTGGTTCATAAAATGGTTTTGATAAGAAGTAACGGACCATGAAGAACCACATTGGTAATGTTAAAAGGAACATAATAATTTGCCATTTTTTAAGTTTTAGATCTAACTCTTTCGTGCGGCGGAAAATATCCTTTTTGCCGGCGTATAAACCAAGCAAAAATAGCCCAACTGTTTCTGGGAGCATGAATGCATTTATTTCAATTCCGTCAGCGTAAAATGCATGGAAACGATTTTGTATTTGTGACACCCAGTCTTCAAGTGGCATGATAGGTAGGGAAAATCCTAACTCTGCCTTCGGAACGAATGCAATCATAATACCAGCGAGTAGCATGAAAAACTGAAAAATACTTAATAAAACGATTGCCCATATTAAAATAGTACGTGGCTTGCTCTTGTAAAATAAAAACAAGAAAAATCCAGCAATTGCATAAGTGTGTAAAATGTCCCCGTCCCATAAAAGAACGTAATGTAAGAAGCCAAATAATAATAAAATAAGTAAGCGACGAACAAATAAAGTTTTTGGTCGATCTGTTTTAGCTTCAGCACGAGTCATAAAAATGTAAAAGCCTAGGCCAAATAAAAACGAAAAGATCGTATAAAATTTCGTTTGAATAAACATATCGTAAATTAGACGGATATAGCTATCTAGCCCTTCATAAACTCCTGAAATATCACGTGAGTCAATCCCAGCGATAACAGGCCAGTTCACAAGAAAAATACCTAGTACAGCTATTCCTCTAATAATATCAATGGAGTGTATCCTCTCGCCTTGTGAAATATTTTGTGTCATTATTTTCCTCCTTGTTAAGTAATTCCCTTTTATTATACAAAATGTAAGATGGGGGGTATAGGGTGGATTTCCATTTTTTTTAACTATTAAGTTATGTAAGATGCGATATAATAAGAGTGCACAACAAGTTTTAATCTTCTTCAAAACAGGCAGTGAAGCTCCTTCTTATAAGGGGCTTTCTTTATGAAAAGTGTTGATAATGATTCTCTTTAATGATAAAATGTATTCAAAAGTGATAATCATTATCAAAAAAGGTTGGTGCATCAGTATGGTATATGCATTAGTAGCAGGTACAGTCGCTGTATATGCAGTTATTGCGAAGTATGTTTTAAATGGAGTAGGAACAGCAAAATGAGTGATATGACATAAAATCCCTTTCATTTGTAAAAAGAATGAAAGGGATTTTTTATTTTTAATGAGAATATGCTGAAAATTTAGTATGATAGTAAAGTGAAACTGTAATCAATGGGTAGGTGTAACTCTCACTGGTTATGAGCTCGCAAATAGCGGGGAAAAGTATATACATCTTGGATAAAGGGGAACAAGGGGATGACAAACATAGTACAGACAAACGGTATGAAAAAACTTGTTTGTTTTTATGAAGAGTGGCAAAAACACGGCGATGCAGAGAATAGTTTAAAGTTGTTTGAGGTGATTCAAAAATATAAACAAGAACAGCTTATGATAGCGTTCTGTGGTCACTTCTCTGCAGGGAAATCAACGATGATGAATCATCTATATAAAGCGCAGTTGTTACCAACAAGTCCAATTCCGACAAGCGCTAACGTTGTCAAAATTGAAAAAGGAATGGATCGTGTTGTTGTAACGGTTAAATCTGGAGAACAGTACGAGTATGACGGTGCATATTCAGCTGAAGAATTAAAACAAATTTGTAAAGATGGTGATGAGGTAATTGGTGTTCACATTTATCGGAATGATGCGCCAATTCCTGAAGGTGTTATGTTAGTAGATACACCAGGGATTGACTCAACAGATGATGCCCATCAATTAGCGACAGAATCAACGCTACATCTAGCAGACGTAATTTTTTATATGATGGATTATAATCACGTCCAATCGGAAGTGAATTTGCAATTTGTTAAAGAATTGAAACAACGTAATAAAACGGTTTATCTCGTTGTCAATCAAATAGATAAACATAAAGAAAATGAATTGTCGTTTGAGAATTATAAAGATAGTGTAAAGCAATCGTTCTCTAACTGGGATATTGAAGTAGATGGAGTATATTATACGTCATTACGAATGATGAACCATCCACATAATGAAATTGGAAGCTTAGAAACGTTAATTACTTCTATTATGAAAGAAAAAGAGCAGTATGTAAGGACTGGAATGGAGCGAGAAACAGAATATTTAATGGGGGAACATTTCTCGTTTATTGATTCTGAAAATGAAAAAGCTCTTTTGAAATATGAGGAAGAGTTAGCATCACCACTTTCTATTTCAGAGGTAGTTGAAAAGAAGAAAGAGTTAACGGAAGCGAAAAATCGTGAGGCAAGTAAAGAATCTCATGTGAGAAATGAATTTATAAAAGGTTTACAAGTTATATTAGATAACGCTTATTTAATGCCATTTGAAATGAGAGAATTGGCAAATGCGTATTTAGAAACGAAATTAACAAAATTTAAGGTCGGTTTGCTATTTGCGAAAGGAAAGACGGAGCAAGAAAAACAAAGACGTGTAGAGGCGTTTTATTCTGCCCTTCAAAAGACTGTTGAAACGCAGCTTGATTTTCATGTGAAGGAATTTATTGTAGCCTTCTTAAAAGAAGAAGGATTGTTCACGGAGGAAATTGGGAAAGACATATATGGGTTAGAAATTGCTTTCGGACCAGAAATGTTGGCTGAAGTAATTAAACAAGGCGCAGGTTTCACAGGTGATTACTTACTTCTTTATACAGCGGATGTAGCGAATGAACTAAAGAAGCGTTATTTTATAAAAGCACAGCAAATTTTTGATAAAAGTGCGGTCGTTTTAAAGCAAAAGGTGAGGGAAGCAGTTGCTCGTATTGAAGAAGAGATTGAAACATATACGATGTTGCAAACGGCGAAAGAAACACAATTACAATACAGTAACAATTTGGCGGCATATGAAGACTATTTACGAAATGTTTGGCACGATCATGTTGCTACGCCTGAAGGTTTGCAAATAGATGAGATATTGCAAAGGGAAAAGCAAATTATTAGTGAGAAATTTACACTACAAGAGCAGGAAATCGTAAACGATAACGTAGCGGTTCATGAAGAAGAGCTGAAAGGAACGGCGGCGTTAAATATTCAGCGGATATTAGAGAAAGTGAAAAAAGCTGAAACGATATTAGAGCCATTGCCAGCGCTGAAACATGTACAGCAAGAGGTAATAGAGAAAAGAAGACGTGTAGAAACAAAACAATTTACAGTAGCGTTATTCGGGGCATTTAGTGCTGGAAAATCATCATTTGCCAATGCCTTACTCGGTGAGAAAGTACTTCCTGTATCACCAAACCCGACGACGGCAACGATTAATCAAATTTTGCCGGTTACAGAGGAAAAACCACATGGAACAGTAATTGTTCAGTTTAAATCAAAGCAAGCGTTATTAGAAGATATGAAAGCTGTTTATAAGCTGTTTCATTATGAGATTGCTACGTTAGATGAAGCGTTAGCACAAATTGATAAAGTTATGAAATATCCTTCACCAACTGGGAAGCAAAAAACAACATTTAGCTTTTTACGAGCGGTACAAAAAGGGTATGATGCAGTTTCTACTTATTTAGGAGAACAAGTACAAGTTACATTAGAAGAGTTCTCTGATTATGTAGCGAATGAAGAGAAATCATGCTTCGTTGAGTATATGGAACTTTATTATGATTGTGCTTTAACAAGGCAGGGAGTAGCGCTTGTAGACACACCTGGAGCGGATTCTATCAATGCTCGCCATACGGATGTTGCATTCCAGTATATTAAAAACGCTGATGCTATTTTATTTGTAACATATTATAACCATGTATTCTCTCGTGCTGACCGTGAATTTTTAATTCAGCTTGGTCGTGTAAAGGATACTTTTGCCCTTGATAAAATGTTCTTCTTAATTAATGCGGCGGATTTAGCAGAGTCTGAAGAAGAACTTGAAATGGTAAAAGGTTATATCGCAGATCAGCTACTACAATACGGTATTAGAAATCCGCGTTTATTTGCAATTTCAAGTTTATGTGCGCTTGAAGAGAAACAAGGAAAGAATGTTGAAAAAGAGAAGTATGGTATTTTACAAAACTCTGGGATTACTAAGTTTGAGGAATCATTTACGTCCTTTATGATGAGAGATTTAATGCTTGTTTCTGTGCATGCTCTATATGGTGCGTTGCAAGGGGCAGATCAGCTTTTAGTAAACATGATAAAGGGTGCAAAGCAGGGGAATGAAGAGAAAGAGAAGCAAACGAAAAAATATGAAGCAGAGCGTGATCAACTACTTCATATCATTTCTTCATATAGTGTACTTGCTGAAGAACAGGCGATGCAAAATGAAGTGAAAGAGTTGCTTTATTACGTGCAACAGCGTCTATTCCTCCGCTATAATGATGTGTTTACTGAATTTATTAATCCGGCATCACTTCGAACGGATGGAAATGTGAAAACACAATTGCAACAGTGTGTTATGGAATTAGTAGCATTTATTCAGCATGATTTATTACAAGAAATGCGTGCGACATCATTACGCCTTGAAAAATGGATAGACGAAGCGATGAAGCGTGCAAAGGATGAAATTGTAGTGAACTGTAAAGTAGAAAATGAATCAATTTCTATGAATGGAACAGTGGAGTATGAATACAAAGATATTACACATAAAGAACCGTTCCCTTCAGTTGAAATAAAAGATTTCAAAAAAGCACTGGCACATTTTAAAAATGAGAAAAGCTTTTTTGAAAAGAATGACAAGGCTTTTATGCAAGAAGACGCTAAATCTGTATTAGAACCGCTCGTATCAAACTATGTAGCTGATGAAAAACATTTATTTGTTCATCATTATAAGCAAGAGTGGGATATGAAGTGGAATTTATTCGAAAAAGTGATGCAGCAAGATGTGATGAACTATTATGAAAGTATATTGTTTGCATTGGCTGAAACGATCGATGTATCTCTATATGAACAAAGTAAAGAACAATTGCAAAAGCAGTTAGTAGAGATTGAAAAAGAAATTTATGTTATATAGTCGTTATGAGAAAAAGATTCGTTCAATTTTCTTTTGAAGTACAGTATCTAAAGATTTTACAAATCCAGCAAATTCATCGGTAGAAATCATATGAGTAAGAACGAGTCGTCTGCCATCTGGTGTTTCACCGCATAAGACGAATGAAGAAAATTCATATGTTTTGTTTTCAACTACTAATTTTGGATAGGAATACGTGTCGCTTTTCTTCTTCTTTCCATCAATAGAGATGACGTTGCATTTTTTCTCATTGTTGTCCATGGTGAATCCCTCCTTTCTATTATTTATGGTAGACAAGGAGGGTTTAGAACAATAGAGAAGGGGGAATTTTTTATGTCTGTTGTAATAGAACGTATTCCAAAAGAGGCTATACCGAAGGCTTTATTGTTACTTGCTGATCCAAGTGAACGGCAAATAGCTACGTATGTACAAAGAGGATTAACATACGTAGCTAAGCAGGAGGGGAGCGTTATCGGTGTATATGTTCTTTTGGAAACAAGGCCAAAGACGATGGAAATCATGAATATTGCGGTTGCAGAGCATTTGCAAGGAAAAGGGATTGGGAAGAAGCTATTAAGGCATGCTGTAGAAACTGCTAAAGGATATGGTATGTCAAAACTTGAAGTTGGTACAGGCAATTCTAGTGTTTCACAACTTGCTTTATATCAAAAATGTGGATTTCGTATTTTTTCTATTGATTTTGATTACTTTTCGAAGCATTATGAAGAAGAGATTATTGAAAATGGGATTGTATGTCGTGATATGATCCGGCTTGCAATGGAATTGAATAAAAACGTATAACTATTTAGGGGGAAGAGAAGATGGAAGTACATAAAGCAATTACAGCACATTCTCGTAAACAAAATGAAAGTGTAAAAGCATGTTTACAATTAGATGCACAGCGTGAAGCAGCTATTGAAGCTGCCGTATCTCTTGCGTCAAATGGGAAAGAATTTTCGGTTGATGTCATTAATTTTGTAACGAAGCAAATTAATGATCTTGCAAAAAATGGTGTTACCTTGCAGCGTAAATATGTTACAGAAGAAATGGTTATGGAGTATGTAAGTCGTTTGAAAGAGAAAGAAGGTCGTTAAAGATGATAGTTACAGTCGAATGGTTACGTGAGCATATAGAAGATGAGAATGTCCGTATAATCGATTGTCGTTTTGATTTAGCGAATCCTAATTGGGGTAGAGAAAAGTATGAAGAAGGACATATTCCTCATGCGTTATATTTTGATTTGAATTTAGATTTATCAAGTCCTATAGCAGAACATGGTGGCCGCCATCCTTTACCAAATATTGAGGAGTTTGCAGACAAGCTTTCGAAGGCTGGTATTGATGAACATACGACAGTAATTGCGTATGACAGTCAAGCTGGTGCAAATGCTGCTCGTTTATGGTGGTTATGTAACTATGTAGGACATGAGAAAGTATATATATTAGATGGTGGTTTCCCTGCTTGGAAAGAGAATGGACTACCGACAACAGCGGAAATTCCTGTTGCTATACGAAAAACATTCAAAGCTAATATACAAGATCATATGCTTGTAACGATGGAAACGGTCAGAGAGAATATCCGTGCAGGTGCGGATGTTACATTAATTGATTCAAGAGAGCCGAAACGTTATGCTGGTGTAGAGGAACTTGTCGATCATAAAGCAGGACATATTCCAACAGCGGTAAACCATTTTTGGAAGGATGGAATGTTGCAATCAGGACAATTTAAGAATAAAGCTGGGCAACAAGAACGATTCCAAAATCTGTCGAAAGATAAGGAAACCATTGTATATTGTGGTTCTGGTGTTACGGCATGTCCAAATATCGTTGCATTAAAATTGGCTGGATTCCAAAATGTTAAATTGTATGCAGGTAGCTGGAGTGATTGGATTTCTTATCCAGAAAATCAAATTGCAAAAGAAGAAGATTAATCACTTGCATGCAAAAATAATTTGTATTAAAATAAGGTCACAAGCAAGAGATTGCTCGAAAAACTTTGTATTTTACACATTGGAAACAATGTGATAATATAACGACAAGTAAATAATACATCCTGCGGTGTGCGTAACTTATTTATGTCTAAAACCGATGTTAGTTATACGGAAGCTCAATATTTAGCGACCATCATCAAGCCTTCCTTATGGAGGAAGATGTACGGTAACTGTGAGGGCATCCACCTGCGAGTAGCGGGTTTTTGGACATTTACGAGGAGCGGCACGTGCGGGGGGTCTTATTTCAACTAACCTTATATAAAATTCCTACGGTGTACGTAGCTTATGCATGTCTTAAACCAATAAGTTTAATATGGAAGTTCAATATTTAAATGTAGCTAACATGCCATCTTTTTAAGAAGGAAGTTACAAACATTTGTGAGGGCATCCACCTGTGAGAGCAGGTTTATGGACATCTAGAGAGAACGGCATATGTGGGGCTATATAAAAACCTTACGTTTTATACGTAAGGTTTTTTTGTTGCATAGATATATTAATATTATCTTGATTCACCTGTGAAGTTTCCGTAATAAATGTAGCACTTTCTGTCTTCATCAATCTCTCTTGAATCCAAGGAGAATTCCATAGAAATGCCGTCTCGCTGAATATATATAATATCTGAATGAAGAGATGGTAAAATTTCTTCGTAGTTCCATACATCTTGACTATCTACTAAGCTTGAACTCGTTTCACTTAGTTCTCTAATTTCAAAACCGATGTGGGAGTATGTAGGGTCTGAAGGGTCATTGGCGAAAACTTCTTTTTGAATATAAATAACTGCTGTTCCGTCTGGATCAACCGAAGTTGCAGTAACAACATAAGTATTTTTCTCTTTAATAAAATATTCACAAGTCATGCGTGCGATAATTTCAGAATTAGAAATATTGGCGTAGTTCCATAAAGCAGGATACCCTTTCGTTTCATCATTAAGTCGATATTCTAAGCGCATTTTATACCTCTTCTTCCTTTTTCTTCTACTTTATCATGCCATCCTATATAATAGGAATAGAATTTAAAAAGGGGAGTGCGAAGGTGACAAAAACGAAATGGCTAGTAGGTGGTGTCGTAACGTCTTTAATGACTGGCACTTTATTTGGTTGCGCACAAGATCTTCCCCCAAAACCGAATGATAATAGTTGTTCTGATTGGGATTGGGATGATGAACTTGGGGTATGGCAGTGTGATGATAGTAGTTCAGGTTATCGTGGGCATTATTTCTATGGTGGGCGATACTATCAAAATAAATCCACTTTTAAAAATTCATCGGCGTTTAAATCGTATCAATCGTCTACTGAATTTAAAGGTGGAATTGGAAGCGGTTCAAAGGGAGGATTTGGGGGCTAAAATATGTCGCAATACATAAGGGATCGAAAAGAATTTTATTTAAAATATCCGAATTTTTGGTCGGATTTATATGAATGTGAGTATAGTTTGTTTCATGTTTTTTCTATAACAAATCAGACTTTGGACCAATTACACTTAGCGACTGAACGAATGGGCAAAATATTTTTTAAGACTGCTAGACTGCTGCGTAATCTAAGTGACGAACAGCTTCTAGATCTTGGCTTTCCATCCCCGAGTTTATCATTCATTAGAATGAAAGGGCTTTATCCTGAATCTGTAATTTCGCGATTTGATTTTGCTGTAACAGAGGATAACAAAATCAAAATGCTTGAGTTTAATAGTGATACACCAACTTTTATTGTGGAATGTTTTCAAATGAATGGGAAAGTATGTGAAAATCTAGGCTATGATGATCCAAACTCGGATCAAGAACGATTGCTATCTTCTGGTGTAACGAAAGCAGTAATGGAAGCGACAAAGGGATTAGATGATCCAAATGTTGTTTTTACAGCACATCATGAACATATCGAGGATTGGAATACCACTATGTATTTAAGTCAGCTATGCCATGTTGAAAATAAAGTAGTGCCAATGTCAGAACTTAGAATTACAAAAGATGCTCTAGTTGATAAAGATGGGGCGAAGATTGATGTTTTATATCGCCAAACATATCCGATAGAAGATTTAATTGAGGATCAAGATCCTGAAACAGGAGATTTGGTAGGTGTGGAACTGCTGCAACTTGTAAAAGCCGGAAAGCTTTTTATAATAAATCCTTTGTCAGCATTTTTACTTCAGCCAAAATCAATTCAGTGTCTTATTTGGGGGTTAGCAGAAGAAGAGGTCTTTTATACAAACGAGGAACAACAGTGGATTAAAGAATATATGTTACCTACATATTTAGAACCAGATTTATTTTTAGGAAAAGGTTCTTTCGTTCAAAAACCTTCATTTGGTAGAGAAGGAGATACAATTACGATTCGCGATAAGGATGAAAATATTATGCTTCAAAATGCACATCAAACGTATAAAACTGCACTGCCGATATTTCAAAAGTATACAGAACTGCCAGTCGTATCCTTGGAAACAGAAAAAGGGATGGAGAAACTGTCCTATGTGTTTGGTTCTTTTTTAATTGCTGGAAAAGCGAGTAGTATCGGTATTCGCGCGGGAGAAAAGATTACAGGAAATGAATCGTACTATTTACCGGTAGGTATAAAAAGGAGGGGGAAAAATGATTAATTTTTTATTATATTTAGCAGTAACACTTGGACTTTTATGTATTGGTCTGTTCTTGATGGAAGTGACAACGAAAGTTAAGGAATTTAAGTTAATGGCTCAAGGTAATAAGGCGGTAAGCTATGTGCTTGGAGGGCGATTACTTGGGTTAGCTATCGTTTTATATTCGACAGCAGCTAATTCAATTTCACTTCTTGATATGATTTCGTGGGGAGCAGTTGGGATTTTGGCTCAAATTATCGTCTTTTATTTAGCTGAGTGGCTTACACCACGCTTTAATATAAACAAAAGTCTCGAAGAAGATAATCAAGCAGTCGGTCTTTTTCTTATGTTTTTATCGCTTTCAATTGGGATTGTAATCGCTGGTTGTATAACTTATTAAAAACTTTACGTTTAAACGTAAAGTTTTTTATTTTATCCCGCTATTTGCCGGGCAACCCGATTGGTGAGGGCTAATAATCAGTGGCGGATGAACAAAACCCCCACTGATTAAAGTTTCACTTTATATACGTTAGTTTGCCATACCATTTGAAAAAATTGTAGGCTACGGTTGACATCTATTTTAAATAAGAGTAACATTTTCAATGTAATGAAAATAAGTCTCTGTTAGGTGAGGCTCCTGTATAGAGAAATGCTACTGCCCAAAAATGTCGAGAGACGCCAATGGGTCAACAGGAATGATCGAATTAAGGTTTTTCTTAACGTAGCTGGTAATGTACCTATGCTATACAGTGCTAAAACTCGGTGAGGGAGAGGTCCGTAGATTTCTAATTATATTAGAAATCGTTTATTTGTGTATGTAATGGCCGCTACTCTCTTAAGGGTAGGGGTCTTTTTTGTTACCAAGCTATGAGTAATTTCATATTATAAACTATAAAATTAAACGAGGAGGTGAGGAGCATGTCAAATTCTGACTCGGTTCCGTTACCCATATACTTCAAATCAAAAATATATGATGTAGGCAGGAAACGATTTGTTCCTCCCTCTATATTTATCACAATATAGCGTTTATAAAGCGCGAGACACTTTCACAGTAAAGTGGATAAATTGAGAAACAAAGCGTTTCTTCCTATGTTGTAAAGGAGGAGACGATAATATGTTATATGCAAACAAAACTGTGGGTAACACGTCATATAAACTAAGTAAAAAATCAATAAAAGAACAAACAATGCTCCAAAAAAATAAAGATTTATTAATTGAAATTGCAACAAGAGATGTAAAATCTGTATTTGCATATTTTAAAACAACAAGAGACGGACTATCAATGAAAGAGGCACAAAAACGTATTCAAGTATATGGCCGAAATGAACTAACTTCAAAAAGAGCACTTCTTGCAGAAGTAATGATGAAGCTAGGTGGCATGATTCCAGGTTTTTCAAAACAACGTGTGTGTGATGAATTACAACGTGAAACGATTACTGTATCTAGAGTAGAATGTTCTAGTAGTACAGGGCTAAATAGTGAACTGAAAATGATGGAGATACCTGTGCAAGAACTTGTACCTGGAGATATGATTTTTCTTTCGGCTGGAGATGCTGTGCCAGCTGATGTACGTATTATTTATGCAGATGATTTATTAGTGAATGAGTCTGTATTAACGGGAAACGAAGCGAATATAGAGAAGTTTGAGAGCTGCTATCACCTTGAACGTAAACGGTTTATTCCATTAAAACGGATGAAAGATTATAATCCACTTGAGCTTGAAAATGTATGTTTTAAAGGTTCGCATATCGTTAGTGGAAATGCAAAAGCTATCGTTGTTTCTACTGGAAAAAATACGTATTCAGGCATCTTGCATACTTGTTGTAGTAGAACGTCTTAATGTGTTAATGATGCTAAATATACAAAAACAATGTATAATAGACAAAGTTGAGCAAAAACGTAGAATGGTAATCTATTTATATAACCTTACGTGATAACGTAAGGTTATTATTTTTTTAATAGGAGAGGAATTATGAAAAAAGTATTATTAGTTGATGGTATGGCACTATTATTTCGTGCTTTTTACGCAACAAGTGTCTACGGACAATTTATGAAACGACAAGATGGAACCCCTACGAACGGGATTCATGGTTATATGAAACACTTATTAACAGCTACGCAAGCGATCGAACCAACACATATCGTTACATGCTGGGATATGGGAAGTACGACATTTAGAACAGAATCGTTCTCGAATTATAAAGCAAATCGTGCAGCGCCACCAGAAGAATTAATTCCTCAATTTGATTTAGTGCAAGAAATGACTGCAAAATTATCCATTCCAGTTATCGGTATGAAAGGCTACGAAGCCGATGATTGTATCGGTACGCTTGCAAAACAATATTGCAATGAAGCTGAAGTTTATATTTTAACAGGTGATACGGATTTACTTCAACTTGTTGATAAGAGCGTTACAGTCATGCTTCTGCGTAAAGGAATTGGAAATTACGAATATTACACACCGGAGAAAATCATGGAAGAAAAAGGTGTAGAGCCGTGGCAAATCGTCCATGCAAAAGCTTTCATGGGAGATACAAGTGATAATTATCCAGGGGTAAAAGGTATCGGTGAAAAAACAGCGTATAAGCTTATTCAAGAGCACGGAACAGTATCCGCTGTACTAGAAAATGTAGAATCATTAACAAAAGCGCAGCGTACGAAGATTGAAAGTGATTTAGAGAACTTAAATATTTCGTTACAATTAGCCCAAATTCACTGTGAAGTTCCAATTTCATGTTCACTAGAAGAAGGATTACACACAATGGATGAAGAAAAACTTAGATTTGTTTGTGAAGAAATGAATTGGGGAAGACCTGAAATATTAATAAATATGCTATAAATAGTTTGGGAAGA